>JAKAWS010000001.1 GCA_021816885.1 Microcaldota archaeon | reverse complement strand
TGATGAAACTAGTGTAGTGGAAGATGATGAAACTAGTGTAGTGGAAGATGATGAAACTAGTGTAGTGGAAGATGATGAAACTAGTGTAGTGGAAGATGATGAAACTAGTGTAGTGGAAGATGATGAAGACGCTAATGAAGTTGTCGTGCCGACAGTCGATATCGTGGTAAATATCGGTATGGTGGATGGTGCGCCTTTCGCAAAGCTGGCTGTCAATATCGCATTTCCGGTTAACGATATTGTGGATTCCTCTAAAGCATTCGAGCTAAGCGTCCCTCCGCTTACGGTCCACCCCGTAAATGTATAGCCATAATCAGGTGAAGCATATACTATGTAATTCCCCTTATTTAGAAGGATAGTGTCCCCGTTTGAGTATTTTACTCCCTGCATATATATGTTGCCCCCTGTCGTCGGAGATGTATCAAGGGTAAGTGTGTCAAAGGAAATATTTGCAGTGCTCAACTCCTGCAGTGATTGTCCTGTAGCTATATAATTTCCGGTGCACACATTGTTTTGGCATATCGAATAGGATATGTTGAAATTTACCCTTATGTCAGAGCCTACGGACGGCTCCATGCTTCCTGGGATCGTGACATTGCATATCGCTATCCCTCCCGCATAAAGAATCGACGGCCTGCAAGTCCCTGTGTGCGTTGATGTGCCGGAGGATCCTATGTTAAAAACACTTATGCTTATCGGAACGGCTCTGAACTCGATTGGAACTCCAAGATTGTTTGTTATCGAGATGAAATACCTGAGCCCTCCTGCGCTCGCGTTGTAGCCCAACAGGGTTGCCCCTGTGCACGGTATTCCGGGCTTTATGTTACATTGGAATGGGATCTTTGAAGCGTTTACTCTCGGCCCTGCATATACGGCAAGCAGCGCAATGACTATCGCGATGATGAGTATCGCCCACCCGTAAGTCGTCACGAACTCCAGCGCCGTCTGTGCCGGTCTGTGTTTTATCTTCCTGCCTCTGCGCATAATTTTATTAACAAATCAATGTTTATTAATCTTCTTGAAGATTCCTTTATCGGCATGCACACCTTTGGTTGGAAGATTGCCATTCCGGGATAGATTTGAAGCACCCGCATAAAAACCGCATATCTGGCTTTATCAAGCTCACTAGGGCAGAACACAGCGTGATGCTTGCATTCGCAGTCATTGCAGCCGAGATAATCCTAGGATTTAAGATAACCCTGCCTCTGTTTGTGCTGGCCCTGCTCCCGCCAATATTGGTAAGCATGGGCGCCTTCGCCATAAACGATTATTTCGATGTGGAGGTGGATAGGAAAAATGGATTCTTGAATAGGCCGCTCGTGGACCATACCTTCACAAAGGCAGAAGCAGTGTGCGTTTATCTTGTCACTACAGTCTTAGGCATAATTGCAAGCGCGCTGATAAACCCATATGTTTTCATCATAACCCTGATATTCGCCGGGGCTGCCTATTTCTATAGTTATAAGCTAAAGGAGGTTGTAATCATCGGCAATGCATACATCGCATTCAGCATGGCAATACCTTTCATATATGGAAACTACATAATAACAAGCATCCTCAACCCAAACATACTGCTGATAAGCATTATCGTTTTTCTGAGCGGCTTTGGAAGAGAGATACATGGCATGGTGCGGGACGCGGAAGGCGACAAAGGAGTCCGAAAGATAAGGAATATAGTCCACTACTTCGGAGAGAAAGGTGCAAACCTGATATCGGCCGCGCTTTATACCGTATCCATATTCTTAAGCTTATTCATGTTCTTCTTCATGTTGCCTTTCAAGGGCAACGCGTTGTATCTTATCCCGATGGCGATTGTTGATATAGTCCTTGTGTACAATATGCGCATATACTTCACAAAGAATGCCAAGAAGCACTACGGACTTTCAAGAAATCTCAGTCTGGCCGCAATGGCAGCAGCCACCCTGATATTCATAGCGTCAAGCATTTTCTATCTTAGCCTCTGAGCCTTCCTTTGCGGCCACTTCCAATTGCTCTTTGGGTTCTGGGCTTTCTGGCGCAGCCTCATAACTATGTTCGCGCTTTGCCTCCTTGCCTTCTATCTTTATCTCGAAGTCTTCAGGAGTATACTTGAATTCATCGTAGCTCTTTATTGTACCTCTGTTCTTGAGGACTTCGCGGGCAAGCAGATAATACGTATAAGCCAGTGCCCTTCTCCCCCTGTTGTTTACAGGTATTATCAGATCCAGGTATTTTGTTATGTTATCGGTATCATTCAGCGCTATTATCGGAACATTGACTGTGCTCGCCTCCTTTATTCCCTGTTTTTCATTCCTCGAGTCGCTTATGACCAATAGCTTTATCTCTGAGAAGCCTTCCTTGTAGGGGTTCGTGAAAATACCAGGCGTGACTCTTCCGGGTATAAATTTCGCATCTATCACCTCTGCAAACCTCTTCGCGGCGGTTATCGCATAAAGCCTAGATGCTGTGACCACCACATCTCTTGCCTCATACCTTGATATCATAGCTCCTGCGACTCTTATTCTGGAATCTATGGATTTTATGTCAAGAAGGTATAAGCCATCCTCTCTTACCTTCATTATGAACTTCGCCATTCCTGCGCTCTTTACCTTTGTCGCTATGTGTATGCCTGCCTTAAGGTAATCGTTCGGATTTATCAACAATTCTTCTTCCATCGTTAACACCATTATGGGGCCGCCGAGATTTTCAGCGGTTTACTTTTGAATTCCCGTATAAAGAAAACTCGGGTCGCCAGCACCCCAAGCCGGTAGCCTACCAAGCTAGCAGACGGCCCCATAGTTTAAATTCTCCATACAGCAAATATAATAACCTTACCTCCTTACCTTCCGCTTGCCAAGAACTCGTCTATGAGCTCTATATTGCTGAGCAGCATCCTCCTGCAGCAGTATCTCTTTACACCAAGCTCCTCGAATACCTTCTCGGGACTCTCATGCTCCTTATTGACGCGCCTGTCGTATTCCTCCCATTTGTTGGCTATCACAGCACCGCACGTAAAACACCTTACCGGAATCATCATATAATTACCTATAAGAGGTCTGGAACCTCGCTCTCGCCTTTGGCCCTAAGAACTTCTTGGGCTCTACTCTTCTTGGATCGTCCTTGATAAGTCTGCGGTCGTACTGCATCATCAGGCTTTTCATGCTATCTCCGCCCACTTCTACTATCGCTCTTGCTATTGCCCCTGCCACTGCCTGCGCACGTGAACTCGTTCCACCGCCATAGACATTTACGTTTATGTCAAGTCCTTCCGCAATCTGTCTTGCAGCTTCAGAGAGGTACACGCCTTTCAGCATCTCCATTCTCGACTCTTCCGGTTCTATCACATCCATCAGTACGCTGTTGACTCTTATGATGCCCTTTCCGGGCACTGCAGATGCTCTGGCCACGCTGCTCTTCCTCTTGCTTTTTGTGAATATGACCTTGACAGCCAGCTTCTGCTTTGCAGGGCTCTTTCTTGTGCGCCTTGCCGGCTTCTTCTTCTCATCTCCAGTGCTAACTTGTTGTCCTTCTTCCATCTATTCACTCTATTTTATCTTGTAGCCTAACATTCCCGCTATCTCATTGACAGTAGAATATTTCGAGTATACCTCTTTTGTGCCCTTTATCTTTATGTCTATCGGTTTTGCGCCATTCAGCTCTTCAGGCACGCCTATAAAGACCGTAAGCCTTTTGTAAGCCTCCTTTCCAGACGGTTTCCGGTACGGGAGCATCCCTCTCACTATCCTCTTGACAAGGAAGTCCGGTCTTCGCGGCCATTTCGGCGAGTGTTCGGGATTCTCTTTCTCCTGAAGACCCCGTCTTGTCTTATACTTACCTAATGTGTTCTTCCAGTTTCCGGTGATTACTGCTTTCTCGGCGTTTATCACTGCGACCTTCTTCCCGCTAAGTAGCATCTTTGCCGTTGCCGTGCCGAGCCTTCCAAGCACCGCGCCTTCCGCATCTATTACGACATAATCGTTCTTCTCCAAACAATCACCTAATGACTTTTACCCTTTCCATCCCCAACATCTCGTCCAAATCGAGTATCTTGGAGTTGCTTCTTTTTATCTCGGACATCGCTTTCTCAGAAAAGCTTACTGCGGTTATATTGACTTTATGCGCAAGTGCCCCCTTAGACAGCACCTTACCAGGCACAATGACGTTATCACCATCCTCAGTATACTTGTTTATCGAATACAGATTGACGGAGACCCTTCTCCTCTTTGATACATCAACCTGACGGTAGACGCTCTTCCATAACGCGCCATATCTTCCTTTTGACGCGCTGCTGAGCTTTTCAAGCCATTCCTTTATATCGCTCCTTTCCGTTTTTCTCATAACAATCACAATCACATTTTGCGGGGGGTGAGATTTGAACTCACGCAGCCCCTAAAGACACAGGAATTTTGAATCTTTATTCCTCAATCCTGCGCATTTGGCCAAACTCTGCCACCCCCGCTCAAAGTTTCTTCGAAACTTTTGATACATCTTTCATTTCTTCTATCAGCGTATCACAAGCCCTCTTTATTATCTCTTTGGGCGGCATCTGGCCAAAACTCTCGATGTAAAATTTAAATATGCTGTTTTCCTGATCATAACTGGTTATGCCTGGCTGGAACTTTGCATGCCTCTTCGCGTTGCCCATAATCGCATTGCATTCAACTCTGAGCCTTTGCCCCTTGTCAAGTTTTATTATTGGTATATTGCCATATACCACCCCAACGTCTTTGTCTTCGCTTTTGAGCTCTTCCGACATGACCGTCTTCGGCCCTTCCGACTCGATACCAAACATTATCTTGTCGTCTTTATGGAAACCCTTTGGAGTCTTGATGGGCACAAGGCCGATCCTGTGCGCTATATACTCGTCGAACATGGAGCTAGAATTCTCATAAAAGGTGACCGTGTCTATTGCGAACGTCTCGACAGAATTGATTGCGGCGCGTCGCAGCGCATTGGCTAACTCGACTCCAATGCCTTTTATCGAAAGCTTGATGCTATCTTTTCCTTCTTCCGTTATCTTGACTTCCAAGGGACCAGCCTGACTCAAAAAGTAATCTATTATAAAACCTAAGATTTAAATATGGTTGGTATCATGGGGCTGGGAAGCATTGTAGGACGACTTTCAAAAGAGCAAATCGGCAGGGCGGTGTTTCGCATTGCAGCAAAGGAAAGGATACATATATCAAAATCAGAAATTGACAGGTACGGAAGTACTGCATACATAGGGCAGGGAGATTCTGTTTCGATGCGATTCGCAGACGATGAAAAGAGATACGCAGCCGCGCTGGACCTAACTTATGATACAGTACTTACGTTTTACGAGCTGAACGCCCGCCAACTCTTCGTGGTAAGGTTCTACGACGAGGTGGACAAGGTATTAGGGATGTCTAGAGACTTTATAAAAAGGACAAATGGAAAAAAAGGCATAGAAGCCAGGATAATAGGAATGCAGTCAAACCAGTACCCGTACAATCTGGAAAGGCTCGTGGCAGAAATAGAGCAGCAAAGGGCAAGAATAGTAGAGCTAGATGTGTTCGGAACAGAAAAAAGGCACATAGCAGTAGATTCCAAACTAGGGATGAGCATGGATATACTGACAGAAGACAGGCTCTACAGGCCGGGTGAACTGAACAGTAACATACAGCTATCTGAATTCAAAGCGGCCGCTAAGGCGCAAAGGGATAAGAGGCAATGATGGTGTGCACATAGCTTCCCCCATCGTTTCTGCTTTTGAAGAACGATATGCCCTTGCATGCAAAGCTGATCTTTGACCAGGCCTGGCCGGTGGTGTATTCTGCGGCGCGATTGCGGTCTCTGGAAAAAGGTCTGCCTAAAGTTATATGCGGAAAGAACTCCTTTTCCTCGGCTCGAAGTGCGGTAATGCGGTTTATCTCTGTGTAGAGAACTCTGTGCAGCTCTAGGATATTCCGAAAACCGTTTGTCATCTTAAGGTACACGACACGCCCATGTCCAAATTCTTCGACCCCGCATGCAGATATCATGAAACTATGGTTGCCGCTGCAAACACGCGCGATGGATTCTGATACTGCAGCAGTATGCCTGTCTGCAAGGCTCTCGATAAATAGGACAGTAAGGTGCATTTCTTTTGAAGGATTGAGAAAATCCCTTCCACTGGTATACTTCTCGCTGATCTCTTTCTTTGCGTCATCGGGGATATCCAACGCCGCAAAAGCCCTCATTAAATCTCCTAACAAATATCTATAGACTACCTTTTTATATGTATTCTGTGTAAAATATTACAGACGGAATATTTTGGTGGGAAAATTAACTTTGATATAGGGCAAGCGAAGAAAATGTCTTCTCGCAAATAAGGTTAAGATACTAAATTCATTGATACATCCAAGCAGGTAAAACAAAAGAGTGCAGTGCATGCATTCAATCCGCCGAGAAGCAGATGGGTCGCTCAGTTCGGTACTTATGGGGTTATAATGAACTACTCAAGTGGGTTTGCAGTGAGGAATGGCACCAGGTTATTCGACAATCCCTTGTTTGACAAAACAAGAAAAAGAACGACAGAATTGGTTGGGCGGTGAACCTATGAATGATGAAATTGTGACGGCAATTGGGACTCCTAACGTAGCGCTAGTTAAATACTGGGGCAAACGTGACTTTAAATTAAACCTTCCAACAAACTCGTCGATAAGTATAACATTAGATGAAAGCTTAAATACAAAAACAAGCGTCATTTTTACAGAGAAGTTGAAGGAAGATGCTATGTACATAAACGGCGAGCGAACCGACCTCAACGATGTCTCAAACGAGAAGAGCAGATTCACAAGGGACATAATAAATTATATGAGAGACCTATCAGAGACAAAGGCTAGGGCGCTTATAGTATCAAAGAATTCTTTTCCGACAGCGAGCGGGCTCGCGTCTAGTGCTTCTGGCGCGGCAACGCTATCTTATGCTGTTTCCAACGCACTTGGGTTGAGCCTATCTGCAAGAGAATTATCTATAATAGCAAGAAAAATCAGCGGGAGCGCATGCAGAGGTGTAATTGGCGGGTTTGTGGTTTGGAGAAAGGGCGAAAAGGCAGATGGCTCGGATTCGTTCTCTGAAGCGATAGCAGACGAAAAATACTGGCCTGACGTGATTGATGTAATAACGCTGGTAAGCTCTGCTCAGAAGAAGGTTTCGAGCAGTGAAGGCCATAGAATGACGCCGGCAACCAGCGAATTGTATGAATCAAGACCCAAGAGCGCAGAAGGAAGGGTCAAGAGGCTGGAAAAAGCAATACTACAAAAGGACTTCAACACGCTCGCAGAGATTACAATGAAGGATAGCAACAGCCTGCATGCCGCAATGCTGGACACATATCCACCGATAATATACATGAATGACACATCAAGGGAAATAATGTACGCGATCCATGCGCTGAATGAGAATGAAGGAGGAATTATTGCGGCATATACATTGGACGCGGGCCCGAATCCACAGATTATAACGCTCAAAGAACACAAGAACAAGGTAATAGACGCGGTTAAGGGGATAGTAGGCCGGGACAAAATCCTAGTTGCAGGGCAGGGAAGTGGGCCAAGAACACTAAGCGCCGCTGAATCTTTGATTGATGAGACTAATATGGTGCCGAAATGAAGAAGCTCATATTGATTAAAATAGGCGGCAGTTCAATAACTGATACGTCAAGGGAGGGCATCGCAAAGCCGGAAGTGATAAGGAGGCTTGCAGAAGAAGTCGGTCAAGCAGGTAAAAATACAAATGTTATCTTGGGGCATGGAAGTGGATCGTTCGGGCACATAATTGGTAAGAAATATGCAGTACAGAAGGGATTGATTAATGAAAAAAGCAGGGAGGGCGCAGCGCTGACCCAAAATATCGCTGCGCAGCTGCATAGGATAGTGATTAACGAGTTTTGCTTAAAGGGAATCAACGCCCTCTCATTTCCCCCTTCAGCAGGCGCTATCACCAGAAACAGAAGAATCACAGATTGGAACCTGTCTGCGATGCAAGCTGCCCTGGAATGTGGATTTTTGCCAGTAACATGTGGCGATGTGGTAATGGATTCCCAACTCGGCGCGACTATAATTTCAACGGAGGAGGCATTGCGCTACATTGCAGAAAAACTAAAGCCGCACAAGGTAATACTGGGCGGTGATATTGATGGAGTTTTCACAGCAAATCCAAAGACAACAAAAGATGCAAGACTGATAAAGGAAATAAACAGCAAAAACATTGAAGAAGCACTGAAAGGAGCCGGAGAATCAACAAAGGTCGACGTTACCGGCGGCATGAAAACTAAGCTGGAATACGCCTATGAAATAGCCAGATCTTGTCACACAGTATGCCAGATAGTAAACATAGATGTGCCTGGCAGACTACGCTCTGCGATGATGAATGATGAGGTAACCGGAACAACAATCAGACTTTGATATCCTCTTCGAGCATTTTAAAGAACTTCTTGGAACGACTGTTTATGAGCTGGCAGTTTACCCAAATCGGCCCGGTAAGGTTTTCACCGCATGAACGCCTCGGCGTAAGAGAGGATTATGAACAGGAGTTTTCCTACAATCGGTATGTTCTTTGACAAGTCCTTCATCATCTTGGAATCTGCCCTTTCGATACCTTTCAGCATGGTAAGCACTATCGGATATACTAGGATTATCCCCACTATTGCTGCAGGCACCTGATAAAGATAATTGTTCCCGAGCCAGAAGAGAACCGCCCAGACCAAAAAGAAGCTCAGCGCATTGCTTAACAGGGCCCTTCCAGCTTTGTTGTAGTTGGTCTTTATCTTGTAAACCATCCTTATCCTCCTGATATAAAAGAAAGCCTGCAATAAAGGCCCTACAAGAAAAACGAGGATGGCCAGTCCCAGGCCTCCAAACAGATAGATAAGAACAAACATAAGTGCTAATTGGATGACGAACATGTACATCCTATATCGCATAATGTCCCTAGTGCGGTTGTCGCTTATGAGCATAGTCCCCGAATAATTGCCGAATATGCTTATGACTATGCCGGCCGCCGCGACAGCGATATAGAGCGGAGCAAGGCTGTACGAGCTACCGAACGCAAGATAAGAGACTGGCTTCGCAAAGAATATCAGGAAGAACATGAACGGCGAGACTACGACCATAGATATGTATATCGCCATGTTGTAAAATCTGCCTATATCCTCCCTGGTCCTCTTTGCAGAGAAAAGCCTGGTGAAGCTGGGCAGAATCGCAAGTCCAATCGAGCCGACTACGATATCCCCAAGAAAGTTTGTCCTTGATGCCAGACCAAAGTTACCGACGATGGAAGAGGCAACAAATATCCCAAGGAAGATGACAGAGAAGTCATTTATAATCGAAGAGAAAAAATTGGATGCTGCCACAGGCCATGCAAACGCGAACAGCTTGCGGATGCCTTTGGCTGTCGGCATCACGAAGCCGTTTTTGCCTCGGCCGTATATCGCGTATAATGCGAATGCGAAGCCTGCGGACTGCCCGAATATCACTCCGATGACAGGGGAGATGGGACCATAGCCGAGCATTGCAAGCGTTATAGATACAGCAGATTGCACGACAATCTCGAAGATGGAATAGGCGGCAGAGTATTTCCCATAACCGAATCCTATCAGCGCAGAATACAGTGCGCCGGACAGTATGGACACTACTATTATCAAGGAAGCGGTCTGTATGACATACACATACTGGCTGCCGTGAAGCGCATATAACGCAGCCACTCCAGAGAAAAGGAAGGTGACTATTGTAAACACTCCGCCGACTACCGCCAATATGAATATCCCATTAGATAGCACAGAGTCTATCTTTTTATTGGCCTTTTTGGATTTATACTCAGAGATAAATTTAGTCAATGCTGTACCTATCCCGAAGTTTCCCACGGAACCTGCTATTCCGGCTACCGCTATCGCCACCACATAAATCCCATAGCCGGAAGGCCCGAGTATCCTTGCTACGACCACGAGAGAAATCCCGGCAACCAGAAAAGCAAAGAGCTTTCCAATAAGCAGGTAGCTGCTCATGCTCGCTGTGCTTATGCCTACCCTGGCGATTTGTTCTCCGATGTTCTCCTTGTTTTCCATGAAGCCAACTTATAGCGATATTTCATCAGGGCGGCTCAGCCAGCCTTATTAGATGGCAATATCTTTATCATCTCGACCCCTATCTTAGCAAACTTATAGCCTATGCTGGCAAATACCCCGAGAACTATGACTCCGAGGAAATAACTGAAATACTTGCCGATAGGGAAGGCGCTTATAATGCCGCCGAGCAGCGCGGTCACGAGGCCGGACTCCGATATGTTAGAGGCAGGAGCATTTCCAAGGACCGTGTTCGGCTGTGCAGGCGCGGCAAAGATGTTTCCGTTCATGAAAAGGCCAAATATGCCATAAGCCTCGTAAAGGGTAAACAACAGAACTGCAATCCCCACAGCAAGCAGTACATACCCTATCCAAGCATCGCGCCCCATATTCTTATCTTTAGAGAAGGGTATTTATTATATTATGTCCATTAATCCAGTAAACGGTGCATACATGAAGAACACAAACATATTGGCGTATGTAGTAGGGATAATCATAATACTGCTTGCAGCATGGATGGTCACATCCAATCCTTTCAGTAGTCCGAGCTCGCATACTCAACAGAATTCTGTGTTTGTATCGATAACAGACCCCCCTCATGTACCATCTGGCACGACCTCGCTTGTAATAACTTATAATTCAATAGCGCTTCACGAAGCGGGAAAATCAAATAGCACAGGATTCCTCAACATAAATCAGACAGGAAGCATAAACCTCATGAATGTCACAAACTCTTCCGAAACGATAGCTAAAATCGCTGTAAGCGCCAACCAAAGTTTCGACATGGTGCGTTTTTCGATAGTGTCGGCAACGATAACAATTGGCAACCAGACATACAACGTCACAGTGCCTAACGGAAAACTGCAGGTAAAACTTAACCAAGAGCTGACCGCCAATGCGAGCCAGTCTGGAGTATTACTGCAGCTGAACCCGTCGGTATTGCAGATATACGCAGGCAACCAGACATTCTTTGTAATGGTGCCCGCAGCAAAGGCAGTAGTCCTTAATTCGTCTGCTACAGCACAGGCAGGTCTGAGCATCGGACAAAAATCCAGCCTGGACCACTCCGAAACCGAAAAACTCAATGGAATATCGGCTATAAACATAACATCCGCGAAGATTTCCGCTTCAGGCGGACATGATCTAATATCTGTAACCGTAAAGAACACAGGAAACAAGAGCATCGTGCTCAAGCACCTGTTTGTGAGAGGCTTTATAACTGCAAACGCGGTTGCGAATATATCTGAGCATACGATAATACGCGTAACCCAACAGCGATCCGCCTTATTCGGGAATGTGGATACTGCGGATAATATGGATATAAACCGCTCTGGCATATCCAACATAAGCACGACAGATCTAGGCATCAATCAGACGTACATAGCGGCAAACCTCGGCCTATTCAATAGGACGGTGATGGTGGGAAACGTGCTGATAAAGCTCAACGCGTCGAACATCGCAAGCGTAGAGGCAAAATTGGGCATAAACGGCAGTTCTTCGATATCTGATATAGCAGAGAAGTTCAACATTTCGAGGAATAGCTATGAGAACGGGACGATTCAGATTAAAGGGTCGGAGAATGAAATGAACCGCTCCATAATGGAAGACCTCCACAATTACAACGTCTCAAACACCTCGTTGAAGGCAAAACTTGTTGGGGCAGCAAACTTCAGGGATAATTTCTTCAACATGTTGAACTTCATAATAGCGACAAATGGGACGCTTTCGTTGCCGTACAGCTATGCGGGACTTGAATCAGAGTCTGAAGGATCGAACGGTTATACGCTAGCGCAAGGATCTGCTGTCACTCTTACATTCAACGGCACGATAGCTTTGCCAGGCATACGTGAGCTTGTTGGACATGCTGAGACGAGCACGGACGCGAACGCATCGGCAAACGTATCTGCAAATGCCTCGGTAAACATATCCAAATACAACATCCAACCAATAGTGAACCAGACATATACAGTAACGGTAATCGGAGATGATGGGGCATACGCAAGGGCTAACGTTACAGCATCTTGATCTCTGAGAGGCAGTTCTTTGGTAGAGATAGAGCGCATCAGCGATTTTATATGGGAAATAAGCCCAAGCGGGAACATGTCTGTCCCAGTGCGGATATACGGAAACAAGAAGATAGCGGACAGCATAAAGAAGGACCGTACAATATCTCAGGCAATCAATGCATCGACGCTTCCAGGCATAGTCAGAAGGATGTGCGTGATGCCAGACGGGCATGAGGGATATGGCTTTCCGGTTGGCGGAGTGGCAGCATTCGATGCGGACGAGGGAATAATATCTCCCGGCGCCATAGGTTTCGACATAAATTGCGGTGTCCGCCTGATAAAGACCAATCTCCAGTATCAAGAAATAAAAAAGAGCATCCCTAAGCTGATGGACAACCTGTTCAAAAACGTGCCAAGCGGAGTTGGCAGCAAAAACAACATCGGTCTAAGCAGAGCTATGCTGGATAGAGTCACAGAGGAAGGAGCCCAATTCCTGATAAACCAAGGATACGGATTCGCCAACGATTCGGAGATGATAGAGGAGAACGGCTGTATGGAAGGCGCAGACAGTTCTACGGTAAGCGAACTCGCAAAGAAGAGAGGCTTAAATCAGCTAGGCACTCTTGGAGCGGGAAACCACTTCCTTGAAGTGCAGAGGGTCGAGAAGATCATGGATGAAGGAATAGCAAAAGGGTATGACCTTTCTGACGATCAAGTGGTCGTCATGGTCCATACGGGTTCTAGGGGCTATGGACACCAAATATGCTCTGACTACATAGAAAAGCTGATGCAGTACCAAAAGGCGAACAAGATAGAGCTTGCCGACCCGCAGCTGAGTTACGTGTTCACAAAATCAAAGGAGGCTGACGAGTATCTGGCGGCGATGAGGTCCGCAGTGAACTTCGCATTCTCGAACAGACAGATCATAACCGCACAGATAAGAAAGAGCTTTGAGGAAACGTTCGGGAAATCGGCAGACGCCATGGGCATGGACATACTCTACGATGTTGCTCACAATATAGCCAAACTGGAAGAGCACAGCATAGAGGGAAAGAAAAGAAAACTTTATGTGCATAGGAAAGGGGCGACGAGAGCATTTGGACCCTCGAGGAAGGAGATACCAAGACAATACAGAGGATTGGGGCAGCCGGTGATAATACCGGGCAGCATGGGTACAGCAAGCTATGTGCTGTCAGGGAGAGATGAATCTTCAGAAGAGAGTTTTGGGTCGTCGTGCCATGGTTCCGGGAGGACAATGTCAAGGCATCAGGCGATAAGAGAGATACCGGCTTCAAAGACGATATCAGACCTGAACAAAAAGGGCATAGAATTCAGGGTAAGGAGTAGAAAGCTGATAAGCGAAGAGGCAATATGGGCGTACAAAGATGTAGACGATGTGGTTTCGAGCGTGGCAGGGGCAAAGATATCCACATTGGTAGCAAGAATGGTTCCGCTAGGAGTCGCAAAGGGATGACTAGAAATCGTGTATGCGGCTACAAACTCAAATATCGAACCTATATAACCTTTCTTGCCTGAGGGCATATCGGTATTTGGATGGTTGGCGTTATCGAGATCTTCTTCTTGTCGGCCATCATGGGCCTATCCATATTTCTCTCACTGCCGATAATATTCCATAAGAGAAGCGGAGAGAGGACAAAAAGGATAATAAACTCAGTGGCAATCGGCATACTTATCTTCCTCGTCGCGGATATATTCGCAGATGCGTCAGGCACGCTGTACGGCCCGGCAGGATATGGATACCTGGCGAATCCGTACTATTCAGCAGTGTTCATCATATCACTGCTTATCGGATTCTTTGTATTGTATACGTTCGAGAACAGGCATCCCGGCGGGCTGAGCAAGCATGACACGGCAAAGATGATATCTGTAGGTATGGGATTGCAGAATGCAATGGAGGGACTTGTATTCGGGGCGCTGGCAGCCTCTACAGGAATCCTTTATTCCGGGATAACGCTCGTCATACTGATCGGATTCACCCTACAGAATGCCACAGAAGGTTTTCCGATAGCCGCGCCGTTTGTCGGGGAAAGGGATGCAAAGATAGGAACGGTCGCTGTGCTGATGCTGGTCGCAAGCCTCCCGACAATCTTCGGAGCGGTCGTAGGGTTCTATTCAAGTTATCCTTCCTTAAACCTCTTTTTCGAAGGGCTTGCGATCGGCGCGATTTTATACATAATAATACCGATGATAAGACACCAGGTTAGGGAGGGAGACAACCAAAAGCAGAAGCTAGTATATCTTGGCATACTTATCGGTTTTGTCATAGGGCTGTTCGTAAACATGCTCTGATTGCCACAGCGTCCGAGAATACATGCAGAAATCAAAGTCGAATGGGCGGGCTGAGGAACGAGCGAAGGTATTTATATATTACGCAATTTATATTGCTGAAATGGTGAATATTATGCCATCCAAACCAGAAAGAAATCCGCCAAGACGTTCTTCGGAAGAGGAAGATGATGAGGAAGAAGATGAAGAGGACGACGAAGAGGTTGATGACGAAGGAGACGACGACTGGGATGAATAATAAATTCTTCTTATTTTGTTTTTTGTATCTTCTTGTGCTTATAGCACACCTTGACTAAGTTCTGAAAGAAGTTTATACTACCTATCTTCGAGGACAACAAAGCCGGAAGACATCTATAATATCTCAAGCACTATATCGCTCTCTCCGACCACGGAATAACTTTTTATCGGCTTGGATCTATCATCCGTGAGCTCCAGACAGTACGTCCTGCCGCGCAGCATCCGAATTCTGAAGGGGTTAGACCTTATCTCTTCTTCGCAGAGCACATAACCCAAATACATAAGCCTTACATTCCTTATCTTCTTGACTTTATCAGAAAGCTTATCCATTCTATCCGAATATCTTATGGTGACGTTTGCAACGATGTCTCCATTCACGCATATTCTTTTGTCAGAGAGATACTCAGATATCCTGTTTTTGCCGCCCACGGCCGGGAAATATCTTGTAGTACCCATAAATACTGTATCGTTCGTCCTTCTTTCGACTCCAATTCTTGATACATAATTGAGCACCGCAGTTCCCGAAGAGAGCCTGCATATCCTTTTTGCGATCTCATCCTCTTCGGAATAACTGAACATAAGTTCGTCTGAGACTGTTTTGGCAACATCCGCTCCCTGCTTAAAATATATCTTTGTCTGGCAGAGCCTCCTCACCGAAGGGTCTATGTCAAGAGGATTGTGGGTTATAAGCATGATCCCTATGCCTTGCTTTCTGAAATCCTGTATCCTATAGCGCATATCCTCCACGGCTGGAGATTCCGGATCTTTTAACACGGTCTGCGCTTCCTCTATGCATATAAGCATCCTTAATTTATCATCGCCGAGATTGTCGAACTTCGCAGCTATTGCATATACCTGATTTAATATAAGCGAGTACATGAACTGTCTTGAACGTATTGAACAACCGCCCATGCAAAAGACTATCCCGCCATCGAGCAGCTCCTCGATAGCTATCCCGTCCCTTTCTGAATATTCCTCCCTTGATATTATCTCTACAAGAGTCTCTATGCTCGACTTTATATTTTCGCCATGTTTGGTATACTTGACACCTGCATTCGTAACTTTCGCATGCATTTCTATTATCGATTTGTTTATCTCATCGATAACTTTAGACGGAGAAGGATTTCTTGTTTCTTTATAGACTCTTCTAAATGCATTAACCATGCATTTCTCTAGAGGCTCCCGGTACGGACCGGCTGAAGCTGCGGAAGAGAGGATTATGCTAAGGTCCGCATAAAACTTTGAGACCTCCACAGAATCAGGGCATCTGAAAAGGTTTATCGGCACACAGTCGCTTTGCAGCTTTATAAGATACATATTGTGGGAAATGGCGAACGACTCCCATTCTCCTGTCGGATCTAGTATTATAGTCTTTGGTCTCTTTTCCAAAGAGAGCGCGCCGTCGATGATGTGCATCGCTTCCACGCTTTTCCCCATCCCCGGCAGCCCGCTTATTATGCATCCGAGGTTCAGCGTGTCTGGCTCAATCACAATCTTATCGGAGGTTTTGCGCACAGAATCGGCCACGTAGCATCCGACTTCAAGCTGTCCGGACTGCCTGGGATTTACTGTCTTTATAATATGCTCTATCTTCCCAGCGCCGTAAAAGCCTAAGAACCTCTCTGCAATGCTCTCTCCAAAGACTAATGAATCTACATTTCCGGAATTCTCTGTTATGTAGCTCTCAGAGAGCCGTCTTCTATCCTTGCCAAGTACAACAACCCTGGAACTTACATACCCAAAGATGTCCTCCCTTTCCGCGCTATAAAACATCCTTACGCGGTATCCTATCCCGTTCTTTGTTATGGAATAGTTTATCGAACTCAGTATGTCATTCAAGACCATTATCTCATCTGATTCTGAGAAAAGTTCGTATTGGGTGGAGGTGTTAAACGACTTTCCTTGGACCATCGTGCTCTGTTTTACTCCAATCTGTTCAAGATTCTTTTCGGCGATAGTCTTGGCCTTCACTACCGCCCCTTCAGTTACTGGAATGAACATTATGCCGAGCACCCCTCCAGTAAACATGCCGAGAAAATCGGCAAAGATGTCTTTAGAATGGCGTTCAGCGTTTGTATAAGGGATCAAAAATGAATGGTCATCCCCAAGATGCAGCATAACCGCATGTTCTGCGAAGGAAAGTCCCGGAACCGCCATTTCCAAAGATGAGACCACAGCCTCTTGCTCTTTAGAGACAACACTAAGATATGTGAATCTGGCGTCAGAATCGTAGACCAGCATAAATGGAGAACTTCCAAGCGCCTCAAATATCTTTCCGTGCTCTGGCTCTATGTACGGTATCGACTCTACTCTGAAGGCCTTTATATCCATATCAACACCATAACAGCTAACATAAAAGATATATTTGCCCAGATGAGTCTTCTTGTACCATCACTCAATTGCTTCTCCTTCCGCCTAAGCCAAAGATAGGATATTCCTCCAACGAGGGCTGCCGGCAAAATCAGTAAAACGGGGTTGAGTCTAATCTCTGTCATGCTGCTCACGAGCTTCAAGATGGAAAATTCGCACAAGGAGACAAACACAGCGCTTTGCGTGGCATAGACAAGTGGGCCGTGCGCCTTCTGTCTACCTATCGATTTGACCCTAGTCAGCATTTTAAAACCTATAATGCAGATATAACAGAATCGCAGATAGCACCATGAGCGATATTACTACTTTAAAGAACCTTTCTTGGAAGAAACTGCCGGAGTTTCTCCCGTTTATTAAAAACAGCCCGTATGCTGACATGACAAAGATGTTTATCAGCATCCCGACATCCGAAAGATTACTGATCACGTTCATAAAGGACCACCTCTCCGGATAGAAAAAGGTTCAGGAGCCTAATGTTCTCCGTGTAAGGAAGCGAAATCGCAGAGCCGAACCCGCGCATTTCGTGCTCGTTTATAAGGACCTGCCTTTGATAGCTGTCTGCTGACCTGACGGTGGCGCATGTCGGCAATAAGCCACTAGGTCCACAGCGCTTTTCGGTGCTATAGTCTCCCGCAGTTCCCTTAAGGCCCTCCCAACAGGAGATACCATATCTCGGCGAATCGCCAAAAAGCAGAATTCCATCAACATAATTTATCTTGCCGATTGAGCTGTAAAATACAAGCAGGTCGTCTATCTCGACTTTTCCTATCCCTAATCCAATTCTTTTTGCATGCACATATAACTCCTCTATCAAGAGGTAACCTCCACGTCTTTGTTCGCCTACCTTTTTCGCATACTCTATTAGTCCAAAGCAGTCTGGAGCTATATCTTTATACTGCCTTTTTGGATGTGATATCCTTATCGTATTGCCAGTATTCATTCCATCCATGTAAAAAACGACAAATGAGAGAAAGACCATGCTCCAGGCTATGAACGCCCAATTATATTCTCCGGCAATGGTAACCAATAGTGCAGCAATTACCATGATCAGTAATAATTTAATCCCCATTGCCGCACCATCTCACATATTCCTCACGTAGCTCATTAGAAAAATTGCCGCTTGGCGAATCTTTCCAGTTCTGCATCTTCTTCCCGATAGAGTTCTCTGCTGAACGTATGCTCTCGAATAGCAATCTCTTGGACGTGCCTGCCGCTTCTTTTGACTTTAAATTATCGCTTTTGGCGTCTGAAAGCAACTTGTAAAGAAGATAGTTCATTGCCCCCAGCCGTTTCAGCCGCTTCGAATACTTTACAAACTGCGCCTCGTTCGCGTCTTCGTTCAGTTCAAAGTCCATGTTATCTATAATTTCCGTATAAATGGATGATAGCTCTATCGAATACAAGTCCTCGACGGAGACTGCGATGGATAGGAGTCGCGCAAGTGCCGCCCTCCTTGTTGCCTTCGACGGTGCGCTGGGCCAGTAATTTATGCGGATCTGTTCGTGGCCGAGCGATATTACTGCACTGGTTTTCATGTTTGATATTTCATACGACAGTGTGGTGCCATCGCTTATCAGACGCAGCGCCCCGATTTCTGCCATTCTGCTTTTTAGGATTTCCATATCGGCCTTAAGCCGAGCCTTTATCCTAATTCCGGATTCTAAAAGTATCCTGTTTTCCATCTAATGGCCTACTGCGTTGTACACATCCATAGAAAATATTTCATCTATCCCAAGTTCCGAAAGGAAGAGAAGTATGTTAGCCCTGCTCAAACCAGCCTCCTTTAACCCCACCACTAACGCTTCAACATCTACGGCATTGTCTGCGCTTTCGATAGATTTAACGACATCGTGCGCCTTGTTTCCATCATCAAAATAGTCTCTTAGCATCTTTTCAAAGTCAGCTTTTGAGATATGTTTTTCCATATTACCACTTCTTATGCAGAAAACTTTGTTCAGATCGCCGGGCATGATGCTTATCACAGCTGAATACGGCTGCTCATATGCCTTGAACGAGACGGAAAATATGCATTCGCCGCGGTTCAATTCGGCCGGACTATGATCGCCAGTTATGCCGGCAGAGCTGAGTGCTTTGATGTCAGAATCGTTCTGCAACTTGAACACAAAGAAACAAGCAGAGTTTCCTATAATGTCATTTTTTAAATCAGAGGCAAGTTGGGATGTGGCGATAATTCCAAAACCATATTTTCTACTTTCCCTGAAAAACTTCCCTATGTCATTATCGTTTGCAATATGCTTCCAGGCTTCATCAAGGATAAGTATCCTTTCTATGTTATCCTTCCTTCCGGATATGTACATATTGGATAATATTCCTTTGAGTACCATCTTAGAATAAAATCCTTTGTCTTCATAGGAAGCCACGGCCGAGAGGTCTATGGATACGACGCCGCAGGACAGCGCCTCAAGGCTTATCCCACCATCTTCCAACGCTCCGAGCGATAGTATACTGCCGAGTTTTTTCTTTATCTGTCGGTTACTATCCTTTGAAGATTTCAAAACCTGCGCGTATGTCTTTTTCTTTTTCCTTTGATCCGGCTTGAACATCCTATAGAGGGCCGCATGCTCGTCATCATTTAATCCGGATTGCTCTGATATGAACCGCACTGCCTCTTTCAAGTTCTTGAAGATTTCGAATACAGAAACTCTGTCCACTTCCCCTAACTTATAGACCTTCCCGCCTATATCTTCTACAGATCTGCAATATTCACCGTTCCAATCAAGCACGATAACATTATAACCTTTATCAATAGCGTATCCCGCCAAGAGCACTTTAGACAAGTGCGTTTTACCGGAGCCTGTTGTGCCCATTATAGAAATGTGCGGATTTATCAGCGACTCTATATCCAAAAACACAGGTATGCGATAACCTATCGATTTTCCCACATATATTCCGCCATCGCAGAAGGTAAGCTTCCCGGGGAGCTCCTGTGCAATCATGGCAGCAGAATAATCCGCAGCCGTGTTTGATAAAACGAATTTGGAAGCTCTCATACTAACATCTCCATCTCTATGAATGAGACGAGCTCTTTCCTGCGCAGATGCCTTGAAGAGGAGCCAAACGCTGAGTCAAACTCGCTACACAGTCTCCTAAGCCTAGATACAGCTTCGGCCTCTGCCAAACTGCTAGTCTTCCCTTTACCTGTGCATAATAAGTTATAAGAGAAAATAAGCGCGGCCCCACCTTTTTCTATCTCGGATATTTGATTTTGGAGATGCGCCACTTCCTGCGTCAGCCTCCTTTTTTCCATTTCCTCCCTATTCGTGACAGTCCCTATGTTGGATATTTTTATCTCTTTCATCCGTTTTTTTGTCTGTAGCTTTTCAGTGATATGCCTGGTATCCATCTTCTCGAGTTGTATGGATATCCTGAAAGGGAAACCTAGCCCGATAATTATCTTGTCAAACCTGCTCTGATCAAACTTTCCGCCGCCGAGGTTCTCTACCCTCGCTACAGCTAACGCAGAATAATGATTATCCTTACGGAAGACCGCGCTATCCATATCACCAGATACGGTATAGCCGGAAAGCACCTCGATTACGCCGGTGCGCTTGAATATTACCGCCTCTATTATATCCCATCCGAGATACGATACGAACATTGCTATAACGCCCAAAGCGGCAAAAATCAGAAGTGTATAATATCCGATATAAAGTCCCAGGGCAAAGAGCATTACCTCGATTGCAGCACAGATGCCGAAAAAGGTTTGACTTTCACGCAAATCAATCATACAATCCCTAAAATATGTCAAACTTACCGAGCGAGATCTCGCTGCCAAGAGCCGAAGCTAGTTCCCTTATCGATATGACAGTAAGTATAATGCTAAGAATGGGGAGGAAGAAGACCTGTATTATAAGCAAAGACACAGAATCTACGAGTCCACCAACCCAATGGTAAAAACTGTTTAATATAGAACTGGCATAACTGGTTATGGTGCTTATAAGCCCCGAGTGCACCGTAGAGCTGTTTCCAGAGGAGATGAGGGACCCGCTTATGCCCTCTGCGTCTAGTACGAACGGCGCGGTGCTTGACTGATTTGCAATATGGTATGAAAAACTGGCAGTTATCTGAGCATCAAGAAGGTAAGTGAGGGGAAAAACTGCGAACAGACCTATCCCTATGGCCATAAGCGCGCCGCCGAGTTTCCTTGTAGGATAGAACGTACGTAATACTATCCCTACCGGAATTAACAGCGGTATCGCTATCGCCGTTGCGACACTCAATAAGGATGCCTGAACATATATCCCGGCTATCGCCGTCACTAGCAGCCTTATTATAAAACCAAGCTCGGATATTATCGGGCTTAGGATGTAGTTCATATTTACACTAGCTACCAACATATTGATGTTGAGCCCACCGATTGCAGCAACACCGGCATATGCCAAAACAGTAGGCGTAAGCAGGACGGTCGCATCCGTCATAAGCGAGCTATACTTATGACCTTGTATACTTATTGGCGAAGTGCCGACAAGGTAGTTGTATGCAAAACACGCAGCATAGTCATAAGACATAGAGTTCTGGCAGGTAGCAGAAACATTAGCCCCAGAAACGATTCCGTTTATAGAGTTAGCTATCAGCCCATTCTGGCCGAAAGCCAAAATCAATACACCCAATATCATTCCGTTGAGCACTGACTGGAATATCTCGTCGAAGCCAAAATCTTTTAGCCTCCTGTTATTCACAGCATACCCGATGCCGAATACGATTCCGCCTATGGATATCATTATGCCTATCACATCTATGGCGATATTGTATCCTATCAGGAACTCACCCGGAGCTTAAGTTGGCAAGCAGATGCGTCGACGCAAGCGCTAAAGACGAAGAGGCAAAGCTCAAGACGCTTACCACAATCGCTCCTATTATTATGTTTATGGCAGCAGTGTGAAAATTCGCCCTTTTGTCGGGGGGCATTATCTGACCCAACGCATAGAAGATGCCAGCTATTATGAAGAGGACCCCACTAAGTATTGGCCCTATGTCAGAAAGCAGCGCCTTTATCCCGTTCAGCTGCGATACTATCCCAGTTGTCGCAGCGCTTACCAGATGGAAGCCAAGCAGCGCGACAAGGAAGACCGGCAGCATCAAATGCTTTAATATCCCCAAAGCATTTTCCTTATCTAATGGAACTATAGGATTCATAATATTACCTTAATACTAAAAATTATACTTTAGTATAATTATAGATACTACAGTAAATATTTAAAGGTTGCGGATGGGCAGCGCTAGGCAGTCATTATCTTAACCTATAGTGTTTGGTGGAACATGGAGAAGGAAACGTTATGCACACATTCAGAGCTCTTTTGTCGCTTGATCTATCTCCTTGTGTTGATAAAGGAATGCGCATCGCTTAAGGGTCTTGAGAGCGAGGGTCGCGCACTTCACCCTGGCAGGTCCGGGGTCTATCCCTATCAGATCCTTTATAGTTCCAAACCCCATTTTCTCTATCTCGTCAAGCGTCTTTCCTTTTGCAAAATCAGTAAGCATGCTTGCTGTTCCGATGCTTATGGCACAGCCATCCCCGACAAACGCCATTTCTTTTACTACATCGCCTTCTATTAAGCAGTAGACCGTAATATCGTCGCCGCATAATGGATTGTTCTCATGGAACTCTATGCTCGGATTCTCCATCTTACGCTTGTTATGCGGATGCTCGTAATGCGATATCATCTCCTCGGCGTATATGTCTAACCCCATCAGATCACCTTATGTGGAATGTCTCCTTCACTGACTTTATGGCTTGCACGGCGCGGTCTACCTCTTCCATAGTACTGTAAAGATAAAAGCTCATCCTTGCTGCGGCAGGCAGCTCCAGCACTGATTTGATCAGCGGCATAGCGCAGTGATGCCCTGCCCTTATCGCTATTCCTTGGCTGTCGAAGATTGTCGCTATATCGTGCGGGTGCACTCCTTGTATGGAAAAAGATACTATCCCGCCTTTTGCAGCACTTTCGATGGCTGGACCATATGTCTTTACTTTCTCTATCCCTGCCAGGCTCTCAAGGGCATACTTTGTGATTCCTGTTTCATGTGTCTTTATGTTGTCCATCCCTACAGCATTTAGATAATCTATCGCTGCACCGAAGCCTATCCCACCCTCGACATTTGAGGTTCCGGCCTCAAACTTCCATGGGATATCATTCCATGTGCTGCTCTGCTTTTCAACAGAGAGTATCATATCGCCGCCAGTTATCAGAGGGTCCATGCTCTCCAAGATATCGCGCTTCGCATATAGCACCCCGATTCCTGCCGGCCCGAGCATTTTATGGCTTGAGAAGGCAAATATGTCCGCTCCAATATCCTTTATGTCCACTCCCATGTGTGGCACAGACTGTGCTCCGTCAAGCAAGACTACGGTTCCAGCCTCATGCGCCTTTCTGGTCAGCTTCTTGGCATCATTTATGGTGCCCAGGACATTTGATACGTGGGTAAATGCGAATATCTTTGGGTTCTTCTCCAGCCCTTTCTCAAGGCTTTCTTCATCAAGTGTGTATGTAGATCTATCGACGTTCACATAATCCAGCACCGCCTCCCTCTTTTTGGCAAGCATCTGCCAAGGGACTATGTTGCTGTGATGTTCCATCTCGGTTATGAGTATATGATCGCCTTTCTTTATATTATTGGTGCCCCACCCAATCGCGGCGAGGTTTATCGCATCGGTCGCATTCTTCGTGTAGACTATCTCGCTGTAGGAATCTGTGTTTATCAACTTTGCAGCTTTCTCCTTTGATTCTATGTAAGCCTCTGTAGCCTTTTCCGATATCTTGTATATTCCTCTGTGTATATTGGCGTTGTAAGTTCGGTAATAATCTGATATCTTGTCTATGACCTGCACGGGCTTTTGTGAGGTCGCGGCGTTGTCAAGGTAAGCTATCTTCTTCCCACCATACTCTATGCTTAACAGCGGGAAATCCTTTCTGATCCTATCTACGTCCAACAATCAATTACCTCGTAAACTTCTCATAGCCGTTTCTCTCTATCTCGTCCACCGCGTCTGCAGCTCCGCTGTAAACTATCTTGCCTTTGTATAAGATATGGGCAAACTGCGGTTTCATGTAAGACAATATCCGATTGTAGTGTGTTATTACCAGAAGTCCCATCCCAAGCCTCTCGGATATCTCGTTTATGTTGTTTGCCACTATCCTTACCGCATCTACATCGAGCCCCGAGTCGGGCTCGTCTAAAATAGCTATTTTGGGCTTAATTACAGCCATCTGCAGCACCTCGCTCTTCTTTTTCTCGCCTCCGGAGAAACCTTCGTTGAGCGATCTGCCTATTATTCCGTGGTCTATCTGTAACTTAGATGTGTATTCCTTTATTCTTTCCATCAATTCCTTTGTGCTGACTGTGCTATCAGTCTTCTTCTCAAGTACAGACCTTAAGAAGCTGACATATCCTACACCCCCTATCTCGACGGGGTTCTGGAATTGAAGGAACAGCCCAAGAAGCGCCCTCTTATCCGGGCTCAAATCGTTTATCTGATTTCCATCGACAAGTATCTCCCCTTTTGTTATCTCAATTCCGGGACTCCCCATTATTGCTTTTGCTAGGGTAGTCTTGCCTGAGCCATTCGGTCCCATTATCACATGGAATTCGCCGGTGCTGACAGAAAGCGAAACCCCGCTAAGTATCTCTTTGCCCCCAGCGGAAGCATACAGTTCTTTTATCTCGAGTTTCATATATTTACCTGTTATTTTACCATTATTAAGCATGTTGCTTCTGCGCCTTTTGGACATCCGCTGCAGGCAGCCCTTTGCGCATCGACCTTCCTTCCCTTTATCTCGCTTTCGACGAATCTGCGAACCACATCATTGTCTATCTTGATCTTATTCTTAGGTCTTAGCCCGGCCAGATATTTGCTGACTTCTGCCTGGCTCACCCCAAGCACTTCTGCAATCCTTTCCTGGCCCATATTATAGCGCTCCTTCATCAGTAACGCTGCTTCGCATCGAAAAGACGGCAGATACTCTTTCAATACACGGTCGTATGTTATCATAATGTACCCTTTTCAGATATCCAAGCATCTGATATGTCGATCTTTTCAGGGACTCCGAATCCGCCCCCCTTTACCTTATCCACTATTGAGGAATAAGTGATGCGCTTTACCCACTCCGAGCTTATCCTTCCAAGCGATTCAGAAAGGAATCCGGTCATTACCAACAGCTTTGCCAGCCTTTCGTCCACGCCACGGCTCTGCATGTAGAATATCTTCTCTTTGTCGATGGGCGCTGCTGCGCCTGCGTGTGTCGCGACAACATCGCTTTCATCTATAGACATGTCTGGTATGAGATAGATGTAGGAGTCTTCGCCGTCAACTATTCCGTGCTCGTTTATCTTAGAGACGGAGCCCTTGCTTCCCTTCTCTATCTTTGCAAAGCTCTTTATTATACCGGCAGCAGAGCCGAGCATTATCGCCCTGGTGTTGCTTATCGATTCGGTATGCACATTCTTGCTTGTCGTGTCAGTCTCTATGTCGACTTTCTGCGAATCAAAGCCCAGTACCACATCGTTTGTGAATATCCTACTTTCTTTTCCTGCTGCCACTATCTTGCTCCTGTGCCTGACTTTCCTGCCACCCATACTAATCAGATTCGTCCTTATCGAACTACGCTCCTCCGCCCTTCCGTTGATTATCGTAAATACATCGCTATCTTTGTCTTCAAGGTGGAGCATCGTAAGCTCGATCTCTGATCCGCTCGCGGCGGTTATGTCATGCATGCATCCACAAACCGTATCTTTATCTGCATCAGCAAAAAAGAGCTCGTTGACCGTAACTCTTGCGCCGTCTCTTGCCCTTATATTGAACAGTACGGGCAGAGATTCCGACGTGTTTAGAAAGAGTATGTCTACAACGCAGTCTGCGTCGCTGCCCAGCTCTATGGCAACTTCCGATTTAGCGTACGCGTAAGCGGCGAACTTGTCTCTGCTGCGCAAAACTTCCGTGATCGATTTATCATCCATGGCCTCAATGTCCAATTGCCTAAGAGCGTTCTTTGACAAAGAATGCACGACAATCCCATTGTGCACGACGATGTCGAACTTAAGGTTTAGCCGATCCGCCAGTTCCTTTACTTTCTGCTTCCATGATTCGGAGTCCGGCCTCTTTACTTCCCTGTCCGGCAATTCAAAGAGGAGCTGATACTTCTTGTATAGCTCATTACTCTCATATGGCATCTGTTTGTAAAGCAATGCTGCCTCCTTTCTAAATTCATCGCGCATAATGCATCTATCCTATTGAGTTAGACGTATCGAGTTTTATCAGTCTTTTAAGTTCCAATGAGTACTCCATAGGGAGTACCTCAACAAGCGGACTTATGAAACCCATAACTATAGTTGTTATAGCGTCCTCTTCGCTCATCCCTCTTGACATCAAGTAGAATACCTCCTCTTCCCCTACTTTCCCTACTGACGCCTCATGGCTTAACACCGCATCGTTGGTCTGTATCTCGTTATACGGAAATGTATTTGTCCGTGCGCGCTCGTCAAGCAGCAAGGCGTCGCATTTGACTACTGACTTTGAGTTGCGCGCCTTTTTATCTATGTGTATAAGCCCTCTATACGATGAGAGCCCAGTCCCTTTTGACACACTTTTCGATATTATCTTAGACACAGTATTGGGCGCCAGGTGGTATATCTTGCCTCCGGAGTCCTGTATTTGCCCGTTTCCTGCGACCGCGATCGAAAGAACGTCAGCCCGCGCACCTTCCTCCTTTAGGAACGCACTTGGGTATTTCATATTGACCTTGCTGCCTATGTTCGCATCTATCCATTCCATATGCCCATTACGGTATACATAGGCCCTTTGGGTCACTAGGTTATACACATTCTTCGACCAGTTCTGTATAGTCACATATCTGACATGCGCATCCCTATGCACCACTATCTCTACAACGGCCGAGTGCAGAGATGACGTAGAGTATATGGGTGCTGTGCATCCCTCTATGTATGTGACATCCGATCCTTCATCAGCGATTATAAGCGTGCGTTCGAATTGGCCGGCCTTCTCGGCATTTATCCGGAAATATGCCTGAAGTGGTATCGCAACCTTTACCCCTTTTGGTACATAAATGAATGAGCCGCCGCTCCATACCGCGGTATTAAGCGCTGCGAATTTGTTGTCTGTAGCAGGTATTACGGTTCCGAAGTATTTTGTGACTATCTCAGGATAGTTTGCTACTGCGTTCTCCATGTTTGTGAATATAACACCCTGATTTTCAAGCTCCTCCTTTAGATGATGGTAAACCACCTCCGAATCATATTGTGCCTCTGCCCCGGCGAAGAACTTTTTCTCTGCCTCGGGTATGCCCAGCTTGTCAAACGTCTCCTTTATCTCGAAAGGCAACTCCTCCCAATTTACGCTTTTCTTGGCATTTGGATTTACGTAATAGTATATGTCGTCATAGTCTATCTCTTTCAGACTGGGTCCCCATTCCGGGTTTGGCTTACTTTTGAACACCTTATACCCCAAAAGCCTCTTTTTGAGCATCCATTCTGGCTCTTTTTTTATGCCAGATACTTCCCTTACTACGTCTTCTGATATCCCTTTCTTTAGGTCAGAATAAACTGTATTCGCCCTAAAGCCGTACCTTTCCCTGTATTCAAGATCGTTCTGTATTACAGAGCTATTGTCAACCGTAATTTTAGCATCCTTATCCTGCATCACTCATACCTTTGTATTTATAACTCAGTTAATTTAACCACGATATTTAAACCTTTAGCTACCATTTCTAACTCGGCATACAACTAGCGTTGTACTCGGCTACCTTTTTATGCATAGGTGCGGACATGGATACATTTGAGAACGAATCCACATATAAGAAATACCTTGAGGATGGCAGAGAGTCTGAATTCGACAGGCTTTTTGATGAGGCTGTTATAAAGGTAAAGCAAGGGCTCGGAAAGACGCATCCCATCTTCATAAACGGTAAGGAGGTATTATCAAGGGAATATCTTGAGGAATACAGTCCCATAGACCACTCTGTCATAGGTCGCTTCCAAAAGGGCGGGAGGATCGAGACAAAAATGGCGATATCTGCAGCAAAAATGGCATATGCGGGATGGGCTGCAATAAACTATCGAGAGCGTGCAAAACTGATGAGGGCGGCGGCAGACCTCTTTGCCAGGGATAAGTTCAAAATAGCAGCTATACTTAGCATAGAAAATGGAAAATCGAGGTATGAATCAATCGGAGAGGTGGACGAAGCAATAGATTTTTTAAGATACTATTCGGACGACATAACTGCAAATAGGGGATATGCCAGAAAGACAAAGATACTGGGCAGCGCAAAGGGGCAGCTCGGATTTCAGGGCTCTCCAGGCGGCACAGAATCGATTACTATAAGACTGGAACCTTATGGGGTGTTCGGAGTGATAGCTCCGTTCAATTTCCCGATATCCATATCAGTAGGAATGAGCGCAGGCGCTCTTATAACAGGAAATACCGTAGTTTTCAAACCTTCCTCTACTGACAATATGACTATGCTCACCGGCATTGAGATATACAGGATATTTAAGGAGGCTGGCTTGCCAGACGGTGTCTTCAATATAGTAACAGGACCCGGATCGGAAGTTGGCGATGAACTGGCTTCAAATCCTGATGTATCCGGGATAGCGTTTACCGGCTCTAAGAACACAGGAATAGGCATGATATCAAAGAACATAAACTCTGGCCAACACAAGATATTTGTAGTCGAAATGGGAGGCAAAAACCCTGCTATAGTGTCCAAGCATGCAGAGATAGATTCGGCACTGAATGGGATTGTCAGTGCTGCGTTCGGTTATAGTGGGCAGAAATGCAGCGCCCTCGCACGGGTGTATGTACACAAATCGATAAAAGACGAATTTATGAGCAGGCTGGTAGAGCATACCAGAAGGCTTCAGATTGGCGATCCGTTGAAAAAGGAGAACTATATCGGACCAATGATCAGCGAGAGCGCATACAATAGATATGCAAAAGCCATAGAAGAGGCAAAGAAGTCAGGGCGCTTGATATATGGGGGAAACAAGGCAAAGATAAACTCTGGCGGTCACTACGTCGAACCAGCAATAGTCGAAGTTGACCACGAAAGCCCGATAATGCATACAGAACTATTTGCACCCATTCTCGCAATAACCACATATGATAGCATCGAAGACGCGCTAAGGATGGCCAACGACGTTGATTACGGATTATGCGCCAGTTTTTACTCAAAGAACAAGAAGGAAATAGACTACTTCTCGAATAACATAATGGCGGGCGTCGTCTATATAAACAGGGCATCGAGCGCTACCACCGGAGCAATTGTCGGGAAGCATACGTTTGTAGGATGGAAGTGGAGCGGTCTGACCGGAAAAGGCACAGGCAGCAGGTTCTACCTGCAGCAATTCATGAGAGAACAGAGTCTCTCAGTCTCAAGGTAAGGCGATGCTAGGATTTATCGCATCAAGATTGAAGTATGAAAATGTTACTGCAAGGATACGCGGCAAAAACTTCAGACTGATGAAAGCGGATACTTTCATCAAGCGTGCAATAGGGCTTATGTACCGGGACGGTATACCAAAAGATGGAGGTATGCTTTTTGTCCTGAAGGAGCCATCAAGGCAGGGTATATGGATGAAGAATATGCGGTTTCCTATAGACATAATATGGGTAGGCGGAGATATGTTGGTATGCGACACTCTTTCTTCAGTAAAGCCATGTCGCGATTTGGACTGCAAGGTGTACAGGCCGAGCAGAACCGCAAGGTTTGTATTAGAACTGAAGGCGGGTTCATGCAGGCGGCTTTCGATAAAGCCCGGATCAAAGGTAAGATTAGAAAGCGTATAACGCCAACTGTTCTGTATGAGATAGAGCTCAGATAAGGAGATAGGCAGGTATAAATCCTGCCTACTTCTTATATCTATCTCCTCTTTCTGGAGCTTTTGGCAGACTTCCTTGCGGATGGTCTCTTTGCTGAACTCTTTTTGGAGCTTTTTTTGGCAGACTTCCTTGCGGATGGTCTCTTTGCCGCACTCCTTTTCGACTTAACAGAGCTGCTGCGTTTCCTTCCCCCTCTATTCATGGTTGTTCGGGCAACATAGCCGTTCCTGTCCACGAAATACAGGTACCCTTCGTCTCTGTGTACGCGCTCGCTCCCGACCTTCTCCTTGCGTCCTCTAGTATTGGATTTCATTGGCGTGCGCCATACAAATCCGTCCCTTCCCAGATAATAGAGGAATCCACCTTCCCTATCTACATTCTCGTCGGTTACCCTTTGTGCCATTTTTTTCACCAATAGATAGACTGCGCCTATATTTAAATATTTATCGTCGATTTGCCGTCAGACAAATAAAACCGCCCCTTCCGAGGGAAAAGCAGTACGCCACTTAAAAGTACCGTAACAGTTCGATTCTGAGGCTGTAGGGATGCGCTCCATCGCAATATTGGTAGATGCGTTAAGGATAACAATAATAAAGCTGAAGCTAGCATATCCATTATGGCAATACGTCGGGATTTTGTTATTTCGGGCTACCATATAGCAGAGCTCATAAAATCAAGGACAGGCAAGGTAAATGTAAGTCTGGATTTGGGGATTACATCGAGCGAAGTGACAAAACTGGAGAACGGGGTACTTTTCCCCGATGGGCAAACAATAGCACTGGAATTGCTTAAAAAAACTAACAAAAAACACCACTTGGAAGACTGCTTTGTGGTACAGAATAGTTCGCTGATCTACCTTTATTCCTTTGAGAACAACACGATTTATAAACTGTATGAACCCCATATCGATTGGCCACCAACATTATGGATAAATGGCAGCGTGATGCACACGGTCTCGGTTTCCAAGCCGACAGATGAGGCAGAGAATAAGGTAAAAGCACTTGGTTACATCTCCGGAGACATACTTGATACCTGTTTTGGACTTGGCTATACCGCGATAGAATTGATAAGAAGTGGAGCTAAGACCGTGCGTACATTTGAGGTTTCGGAAAGCGTTATAGAGATGGCACAGGTGAATCCATGGTCAAAAAGGGCTTTTGGCGACAAGAGAATAAAACTTGAAAGCTCTAATGTTTATGAAACAATCAAATCCCTTAATGACAAGGAGTTTGATTTAATACTTCATGATCCGCCTAATGTTAAAATAGAGGGAGATCTTTATTCGCTGAAATTCTACAAAGAGCTCCACAGGGTATTAAAAACAGGCGGGGTAGTTTACCACTTTGTAGGTGGAGGCAGGGTTTCTCGTGAATACAAGGTCAATTATCTTAGGGGTGTGGTGAATAGGTTATCTGAAGCTGGTTTCAAAAAAGTACAAAAAGGTTATAGAGGAGTTATCGCGGTTAAATAATGTAAACCCTGTAAGGCGGGAAGCCAATTCTACGACATGAAAGCAGAATTGGTAGGCATTGCCTGATGATATTTGATAATGTTTAATCGTTTGCCATGCTTTTCGTTTCGCTTAAAGCCGTTCTATGCGGCGCGGTCGCAAACAAACCAGGTTCAGAATTTCGACTTGGTCTTCATTATTATGTTCGTTATGCTCTTGCTCACTATCTGGTCTTCCCCTATTCCTGCAGACCTGAAGAAATCATCAATCTCATTTTTAGCATTGCCAGAATCAACCTTGGATGAGGGTATTTCTACCCCGACTCCGTGCCCGAAGTCGCGTATATCCTCAAGCATTACGCTCATCCTGCCGACCTTGAATGTTTTTCTCTTTTTGTCAATGTCGCAAAAAGGCTTGAAGCCGATAGTTTCCAATATTTTGCCTACTACCTCTATTGAATCGATGGTTATCTCGTGTTCGGCCCATGAGCTATGGTCCCTTTTGATGTTATGACCTTCGTGTTCATGGTTTTTTCTGAAGATTTGCCTTCCTCTTCCTCTCGTAACCTTAAGCTATATGATCCAACTTTGTTCATCTCCGTCTCAGCGAACGACCGGAGTGCCTTCGAGCAGAAGTATACGTCATGGATCCTGCTTTCTGCGACCTGCTTCGCCCTGTACCTTTCAAGTTCTGCTTGAACCGATTCAGCTGCTTGCCACTTAGTAGCGCCCTCTTTTCTATCTCCTGATTCGTTTTCATGCGCCCACCATAAACATCAACAATTTGCTATGCTGACCCCATATTGCATTTTCTTTGACATCCTCTAAAGATGGGGAGCCGGAGATTTGGACTCCGATTACTAGCTCCCAAAGCTAGCAGTCTACCAGGTTAGCGTAGCTCCCCCTCTGATTGATTGCGAGGAATACAATAAATACCTTTTCTTGTAGAATATATTGCAATACCTACTTTTGTGATTTTATGAAGCTGCCAGATATCCCTTGGACAGAGAAGTATAGGCCATCCAACCTAGACGAGGTCGTAGGCCAGCAACAGATAGTCTCTCGGATAAAATCCTTTGTGAAGAACCGTAATTTCCCGAATATGATATTTGCCGGACCTGCTGGAATAGGAAAGACCACGTGCGCAATCGCTATGGCAAAGGAACTCTACAAAGACGAAATCGGCTTCGCCTTTAAGGAACTCAATGCGAGCGATGCTAGAGGAATAGATGTCATAAGAGGTGAGGTCAAAGAGTTTGCGAAGACAATATCTATCTCGAAAGTCCCTATAAAAATAATATTCTTGGACGAGGCTGATGCACTTACCTCTGAGGCACAGCATGCGCTTAGGCGCACTATGGAACAGTTCTCTTCCGAAACGAGGTTCGTACTTAGCGCGAACTACGCCAGCAAGATAATCGAACCTATCCAAAGCAGATGCGTTGTCTTTCGCTTCAAGCACCTTACCGAGGATGATATGCGCATTTACATAGCAAGAATTGCAAAGGCAGAAGAATTAAAGATTGACGACAAGGCAGTAGAAGCCCTGATGTATGTAGGTGATGGCGATATGCGAAAACTAACCAATATTCTTCAGAGCGTGGCTATGGAAAGCGATAGGATAACTGAAGGTGAGGTATACGAGATAGCCGCAAGGGCTCGTCCGAAGGAGATATCAGTCATGCTCAAGTACGCCGCGCAGGGCGATTTTGAGAAGGCGCGCAACGAACTCAATGGTCTCTTTGTGAGACAGGGGCTTAACGGGGAAGATATTCTGACACAGTGCTATAAAGAGGTCCAGAGCATGCAGATAGAAGAGAAGAAAAAACTCGAGATAATCATAGGCATAGGGGAGACAAACTTCAGGATTGTTGAGGGCGCGAACGAGCGCATCCAACTTGAAGCGATGCTTGCAAAGATAGCTGCAAAAAGCAGATAGCGATTATACTTCTATCTCTAACGGACCAGAGTAGTCGAAGTCTGGCGCTTTTATCATGAACGTGACTACAAAACTGCTTACCTCCGTAAGAGTGAATGGAAGCTTAGGCTCTGTTCCTTCGAACTCGAAAGGTTTGTTCACGCCCACTCTCTCTACCTTGTCGTTTACCGTAAGTAGCCTATACATCTGTGCCGATACCTCAAAGACCTGGTTCTTTACCAGATTGTAGACCTCGCCATGCTCGTTCACCTTAACCCTTCTCTGCCCACGCTTTAGGAACACATCAGGAATCTCGATGTGTATCCTCTGTTCTGCAGGGCCGTACATCTTGACTGTGAGCGGACCGGAATAGCCGAAATCCGGACCCCTCAGTCTTACCCTTATCTCTGTCGACTCCCCTTCACTTATTTGTACCGGTAGCTGCGGATCTATGCTTACTATCTTGAATGGCGGCCCGGCCTCTATTCGCTCTATGCGCTCTGCGTCTTTCTTCTTCCTCTTTAAGAACGACAATGTCTCTTCTTTCTTGTTCTTAAAAGGTATGGATATCTCAAACTCGTTGCTCTTTGAACTTATCCCCTTCAGCGAGTGCATCCCTCCCTGCCAGTATATGTTTATGCCGGATAACTCTATCCCGCTGCCTTTTTTACCGAAGATATTGAACTTCATAGATCTAATTGTTCGCTTTACTTTATATCCTTTTGCCGATAATATTAATGTGGTGGAAAAATGATTAAGGAAGGCTCAAAGGCACCAGATTTCGAACTCGATGGCTCTGATGGGAAAAGGCACATGCTCAAGGATTTCTTTGGAAAATACCTTGTCCTTTATTTCTATCCGAGGGATAACACACCAGGCTGCACCATAGAGGCAAAGAAGTTCAACGAACGGATTGCTGAAATAAGGACGATAGGCGCGGAAGTGGTGGGCGTCAGCAATGACGACCTTAAATCGCATGGAAAGTTCAAGGACAAGTTAGACTTGGGATTCCTTCTTTTGTCGGATGTCTCGAACTCAACTATAAAAGCTTATGATTCATACGGTGATAGAGGAATCTTCGGAGTAGGGACCCTTAGAAATACTGTCGTCATCGGACCAGACGGAAAAATCGCAAAGGTATTTTTAAAGGTAAATCCCACAACACATGTCAACGAGATTATAAGTTTTCTGAAGTCTAGATGAGACCTTCAATGGAACACTATAGAAGCGTATGATACTACGCTTTTATGGTCTCCGGTCTCTGCCCCAGAGTTTCCATAGCATATGATTTCTCCCTTCTTGCCGCCGTTTCTCTTTGAGAACATCATGGCAGTAGTTATCGGCCCGTACCCGCATATGCTATCCTGCGCCTTCTCCACGGAGAGGTTGAATTCTTCCGGCTCCATCTTCGTTAGATATCTGAACACCTCGAAATCCTTCCGCATTGCAACTTTCTCTGGCTCGTAATGATCCATGTCAGAACTAGCTATGATTATGGTTTTCCGGTCCAGCTTCTTCGCTGACTCAGATATTGCCCTTTCTAGGAGTTTGCATGTCTCTATATCCTGATCCATCATGCATATGAAGCATGCCTTTGAATCGGGAGCAATATACTTCAGGAACGGGAGCTGCACTTCTATAGAATGTTCATCAACATGCGCTATCTCATCGGGTTCTATCCCGCTGTATCTGCATATCTCCTCTGAAAGTTCTATGTCGTTCGTGATGTCTCCGAATGGAGTGCGCCAGTTTGCCATTGATACCGAGACTGCAGAGCCGAGACCTGTATGGTTAGGCCCTATTATCACAAAGGTCGTACCTTTTTCGGCATGTTTATTTAAGGATATTGATTTGTATGTGGCTGCGGCGATCTTTCCAGAGTATTTGTGGCCAGCATGCGGCGATACATATGCCAAACCGTCATTTGGACCCTCAAAAACATTTGCGCTGTTCAGCATCTCAGATATGGACTTTCTTAACACTGCTGCGGAAGTGACATAGAATGTACCTGCGAAACCCATTTCCCTTAATAGCTGGCGTGACTTCATGTGACCAGCATCAGCTACGGAGCACCCGTTTCATCCTCTTCCGATGCTCCTTTTTGAGCCTGTTTATCTTCTTCTTGTTCCTGTACGTTTTTCCGATTTTCCTATTTCCGTTAGTGACTTTTTTTTGCATCTCTATCTACCATTTCTATTTTAGTTATCTTGTCTGTCTTGCCATAAGGCAGATTTACTTCTAAAACATTATTATTTATTATTGCGTGCGCGCTTTGCGCATCGACCTCATGCGGAAGCGTCACGGTCCGTTTGTCGCTGCCGAACAGCAGGAACATTGTAGAACCAATAGCTTCCACCCCTATCTGCTTTTGTGCGATGGGCAGTTCAATCAATACTGTTATCCCAGTATCGTGCTCTATGGTATCAATATGTACAGCGCTTCTAGTCTCCTTGGCTTTATGGAATGGTGCTGAAATGCCCTGAGCTCTACCCCAGACTGTCCTTGCGACATACGCAAACCTCGGGCCGTCCTCTCCGAACTCCATGCTGAACTTTATCTTGGTTGGTTTCTTAGATACGTTAAGTCTCGATATTTTTTTTATTATACCATTCACCGTATCCTCGGCAAACCTTCCTATCTCTTCATCTTCTATGTCATTTCTATTAAAACCAGACAAGCCAACACCCTACAAAGGAAGACCCTTAGCATCAGATATTGCAAGAGAACAAATTTAAATCTGACATATAAGAACAGGAAATCAAAAGCCTAATAGACATTACTCTCCTTTCTATATAGGTGCTAATTTGATAAAAAGCCATTATACCAACCAAATAGATGCCTCTATGGACGGGAAGGAGGTAATCTTAGCTGGATGGGTAAATGAGATAAGGGAGACATCAAAGATAACCTTCCTCATACTTAGGGACATGGAGGGTACTGCGCAGGTCATAGGGAAAAGAGGGGCAACTCCGGATGATGTGATAACTAAAATGGCCCTGCCGAAAGAGAGCGTCGTGCTGGTAAAGGGCATTGTATCTGCCAATAAGGAATCTAGAGACGGCTACGAGATAGTAGCAAGGGATGTCATAGACCTGAATCCAGTATCTAGGATAATACCGTTTGAAGTTACCGGCAAGGTACCTGCAGAGATGGATGTTAGGCTTGATAACAGGCATATAGATCTTAGGAGAAAGGAACCATCTGCAATATTCAATATTGAATCTACAATCATCGACTCTTTTGTTCGGATCACCAGCAAGAACGGCTTCAGGCATATAAGGACGCCATCGATAATAGAGGACGCTAGCGAGGGAGGGGCAGAGGTGTTTAAACTAAAATATTTTGAAAGGGATGCCTTCTTGGCCCAATCCCCCCAGCTGTACAAACAGCTTGCAGTGATAGGAGGGATAGAAAAGGTGGCGATGATTATGCCGGTGTTCCGCGCAGAGAAATCGAATACCGTATCGCATCTTAATGAGATAACACAGATGGACATAGAGATGGCATTCGCTGACGCCGATGACGCGATAACGATGCTGGTCTCGACTGTGAGGGGCATTGTAGAAATGATAATAGAGAGGAACTCCGCCGACCTTGAAACTTTGGGGATTAAACTTTCTCTGCCAGAGGCAAAAATAATAACCTATGCGGATGCGGTGAGGAAACTGTCGGAGAGCGGACATAAGATAGAAATGGGAGAGGACTTCTCCAGGGAGCATGAGTTGGCGATATCCGGGATTTTCGGGGATGCGGTAATTGTAAGGGATTATCCGACAAAGGTACGTGCTTTTTACTCCATGCCTAAAAAGGAGAATCCGGAGATTTCAGAGAGTTTTGATTACATATACAAAGGAGTCGAAATATCCAGCGGGGCAAAAAGGATAAACGATGCTGACGGGTTGATAAAGGCGCTGCAGTCCAGGGGGATAGAAACGGCGCCGTTCGAATTCTATATAAACGCGTTCAGATGCGGGGCACCGCCGCACTCCGGATGGAGCATAGGCCTCGAGAGGTTTACCATGCAGATAACCGGCGCGAAGAACATAAGGGAGTGCTCGATGTTTCCGAGAGACAGAAAGAGGCTTGTGCCTTAGATGTGCAGCACGGCGAGGAAAAACCAGTAAATTCTTTGATTGATTTATTGGAAAACAAATTTGGTAGTGATTAGATGATTGAAAAATCAGTAGCGGCTTTGGTTGTTGATAAGAAAATGCGCTACTTGTTGTTGCATCCGACAAAAGGAGAGGTTAAATGGGTTTTGCCGGGGGGACACCAGAATGAGGGAGAGACGGATTTTCAGACTCTGACAAGAGAGGTAGAAGAAGAGACTGAAATAAAAAAATTTGAATTGGTGGAAGGATTTTCAGAAACGAACAGCTACATAAATTCAAAAGGAAATGAGAGAGTCATAGTTGTTTACTTGATAAAGGTAGAATCTGATATGGTTAAGCTACTAGCAAAAGAGCACAACGAATATAAGTGGGTTGAATATAATGATGCGATGACTATGCTCAACCACGATAAATGGCGTGCTATCCTTAGTAAGGCACACCTTATAATTAGTGGCGAAAGTGCTTGAACTAGCTAAGATTATTGATAGAAAAAGAACGATTATACAATTGCTTACAAGTGCACATACTGCTATGCTACATTAAGCAACCACTTCCAGAGCGGCATAAATATAACCTTTGTGCCCGGCCAAAGCTATCGATATCATTAATGGAAGCCAACTCTGATTTACGATGGGATTTATGCCCATAATTTCAACTTTATGTGCTAAGTTTCATTCCCTGAGCTAATAGCCTGTGTTTCTGAACTCGTTTTAGGTAATGTAGAGGAATGGTCAGATACTTCGATAACTCAAACTTGCCGCCGCGTTCTACCTCCCTATTCTTGATAGAACTTCTTCTCGAGAAGTTTTGTGGACTCAGCGGGATTCGCACCCGCGGCCTCCCGCTCTTTTGAGCTCTTCTGAGTTTGCAAAGCGGGCGCTCTACTCCTGAGCCATGAGCCCTTTACTTTCTTTTACGCTTCTTTGCGGAACTTTTCGCTGACTGCTTTTTCTTCTTTTGGGCAGATACCGTTTTTCCTACTGCCTTGTGTGCCATATGCCGTTTTGTGTTTTCCGACGGCTCTCTCCTCCGCATCTTCCTTTCACCATCTGCCTCCATCTTTTCGAGCCGTTCTACCCCGATGTTCTTTCCGTGCAAGCTGTTAAGGACATCACCTGCCACGCTGTCGTCCATACCTTCTGAAGTGCTGCTCGAACCTAAAAGAAACGCGTTCTCTATCTCATCAGCGTTCAGTATAGAGGCGACGCTCTTCAACTTTTTTATTGCTTCCATCTCTGCCTTTATCTCGCTCTTTTTCATCTTTCCAGGTTTCTTTGCCATGCCCTTACCATTAGGGATTTAATCTGAGCCCTATTTAAACCTTATCTAAACGCCGTGGCGCATCATTTCTGATTTAGAAGACAGGGTATTAGACCTGATTATCGTCCATTCCGTGCGCATTATCTTCGAAATGCAGTCTGTACGCATCCCTATTATGATGTTCTCCGTGTTCTATCCTTTCATCATGTCTGTGGCTCTCGTTCTTTTGACTATCTCCTGTGTCTCTCTCTATTTGTGTAGGTTGGTGGTGCTGATGGATTGGCGTGTGTTGCTGAAGGTGCTCTTTGTGCCCTTCCCTGGAAATCTCTGCGTGATGGCGCTCTATAACCATGTGCCTTGAGCCCAGCGTAGGAATTATAGCGTCGTACTTCTTTGATAGGAAGCTTCTTATCGACTCTGACCTTTCCGGATCCCCGTGGACCACGAATATCTTCTTTACGCCTTTTATCTTATCTGGTATTGATTCTAACTGCTTGCGGTCTGCATGCCCGGATATCCTTACATATTTTACTTCCATGCTTATATGTATCTTTTTTCCGTCAATCTCTACATCGCGTTCGCCCTCCTTTATTGTACGGCCCAAAGTCCCTTCCGCTTGATATCCTACGAATATCATCACATTCATCTTGTCTTTCGCTAATTTTGACATGTAGAAAAGCACCGGCCCTCCGCTTAACATGCCGCTGGTTGTCACTATTATAGAACTTTGGTCCGAGCTTGTTATCTTGTTTCGCTCCGGCTTTCCCTTAACCTCAAAGAAATTTTCGCTCTTGAAAGGATCCGAATCACTCATTAGTATCTTCATCTGCAACTCCTTTCTGCAATATACCATGTTGTGCCTGTGTATCCTGAGCATCTTATTTATCATCCCATCCATGTATATCGGGACTTTTGGAATTCTGCCTGATGTCATATAGTCATCCAGTATCAGCAGCACCTCCTGGGCTCTGCCTGTCGCAAAGCTTGGCACTAGCACCTTGCCTCCGCCCAGTATAGTATTGTTTATTATCCCGGTAAGTAGGCTGAGGTTTTCCTTCTCTGTTCTCATTATATCCTCTTCTCCGCCGTTGGTGCTCTCCATTATGAGCGCATCAGCTTCGAGCTGCCTTAACTCAGCCGGATTTAGTAGCTTTGTCCTGGATAGGTTTATGTCGCCGGTATATATTATAGATTCTCTCCCGTCGCTTACCTTTATGAGAGCACTTCCGAGTATGTGTCCCGCCGGTATGAGGCTTATAGTCAGATCTTTTATCCTTATCTCCTGTTTGTACTCAAGCATCCTTGAGTTTTTCATTATCTTTCCCACTACGTTCTTTTGGAGCCCTTTTGTTTCAGATACGCGGATATAGTCGCTGAGAAGAACCTGCATCAGTTCTATCGTCGGCTTTGTTGCGTATACCGTCCCCGAATAGCCCTTGCTGTACAAATGAGGAAGAAATCCGCAATGGTCTAAATGCGCGTGGCTTATGACCACTCCATCTATCTCTGGTATCGTCTCGTCCTTTATCACAGGGTAATCTATCTTTTCTCCAAGCTTTACCCCTGCATCAAGCAGTATCTTTGTCCTTTTCGCTTCTATGAGGAAACAGCTCCTTCCTACTTCGTTTACTGCTCCTAAAAATGTTATTTCCATATATTATCATCTGGTTGTCTTGTTTGTATTTTTGTATTGTATCTTCGATTATTTGCGCGCACCTATTGTGCTTGCCCGTTATCTTTTTTGTGCTTTGTTATTCTTCCGGCCCTTCTTTTTTTGCGTTCTTGTCAGGCTTTCTCTTTATTACCACTATATCCTCTAGGTTTATCTCCTGCGTCGGTGGCTGCTTTCTCTTCTCCTGGGATATCTGGCGGGGCCGTTGTTGTCCATGCCTCTGTTCCATAGTGCTTATCCCAAGGGTCTTCTTCAGCTCTGCATACATTGTATCGAAACTATTGTTCATCTTATCCAATTCCTTTGCTATCTCCTCTATCCTTGATGCATATCTCTCTATGTCCCCCTTGAGAAGTTTCTGCTTCCTCTCTAGGCCTGAATACCTGAGCATTTCTCTGAGCTCCTTTCCCACCTCGTCTATTTTCCTTATAAGGTCGCGCTCTGTCTCAAGGCTCATTCTCGGCTCTGTCGAAAGCCTAAACTCCAGGCGGTTCTTCATCTTCTTTAGCCTTATTATCTCTGACTGGTTGGGTTTATTCGACTCGTTTTGCAGGAACTTTGCAAGTGCAGCATACTCATCGTTCTTGTAGTTCAGAGACCTTCTTGAGGCATGCATGTCAGCCACAAGCTTGTCCCTCTTCCTTCTTAGGGAGTCTATCTCCTCCTTCAGCTTTTTCGCTTCGGGATTGTTAGAGTTTCTGACTACCTCTCCAAGCGATGGCCTCCCATCCCTTTCCGGATGGCGTATCTGTTTGCCTTCATTTGATTTTGTGGTAGCATTCTGGTCTGAGGGAGAGTGTACCTTCTCTTTTGCCTCTTCGGGTTCTGCGACGCTGGTCTTCTCCACGCTCTGCGCTGGAGTTATTATATCATTATCCGTTCTTTCTTCTGACAGTTTATCCCCTTTTCCAGGTTGGTTTCTCAGACTTGCTCTTTATCAGGTCGCCATAAAGTGATAGAAGCTGGTCCGTAACCACGCTTATTGAGTATCTCTTTGCTGTGGACTCACACTCTTTATATAAACGTATATTATTTATAACCTTCTCTATTTTCCTTGCACAGTCTTTTGCGTTTTTTGGCCGGAATCTCTCTCCGTTTTTTCCGTTTTTTATTATCTCTTTTAGGGCAAGATAGTCAGCCCCGACAACTGGCTTTCCACAGGCCATGGCCTCTATACAGACTATCCCTTGGGTCTCAAACGTCGATGGTAGACACAAAAGATCTGCCGCGTTGTAATAGCTAGGCAGCTCTTTGATTACTTTTCCAATAAAGACCACATTTACCAAGCCCATCCTTGATGCTTTATTCCTTATAGTCTCTGCGTATGGCCCGTCCCCCACCACCACAAACCGTATAGGCTTCGCTTCGAGCAATTTCGCCGCTTTGAGCAAAGTTTCCAGATTCTTCTCTTTGCTTAATCTGCCAACATATAGCACAATCGCCTTTTCTCTTCCCAATAACCTCTTTCTTAAGGCAGCCGAACCTTTGCACCCTCTTCTGAACCTGTTCGTATCCACTCCGCTGGGCACTATCACAGTGTTCTTTATTCCTTTTTTATTGAGCATCTGTTTTATCGCATTCGATGGTGCTATCACTGTATCGCACCTATTTGCGATGAACTTTATATATGACCATGAATGCTTCTTTACGAACTTCTTTAGTTTTGCGCTCCCTGGAGCGTATTGATTTATCGTCTCTTTATCCATAAACATCGTGTGGAATGTCCATACCACCGGCACATTCTTTATCCTTCCTGATATTATCCCATACGTGCCCATTACAAACGGGGTGTGCACATGCACTATATCTGAGTTTATGCTCTTGACCTTTGCTATGTCTATGAACGGGAGCACGGACAGGTTATACTGCGGATATTTCTTGAATCGGATACTTGGTGTCACTATAATGTTCTTTTCCCTTGCGGCCATCTTTCTTGTTTCAGAATTTCCGCTCGTTATAAGAAATACCGTATGCCCTCTAGACTCTAGCTCCCGCTTGGACTCCCTTATCGAACTGACTACTCCATCGACTGCCGGCAGGTATGTATCCGTGTAGAACGAGATTTTCATTCTCTTTATTGGCATATCTCTTATTCCTCTTTTACCGCCTTTCCACCTGCGGCATTTATTTTTTCTATGGCCTTTGCGGAGAACTTGCGCGCCTTTATTGTAAGACCTTCGCTTATCCGGCCGTTGCTTAGGACGCTGTGCCTACCCAAATCTAGCTCTTTTGATCCACTCTGTTCTGCCATCCTGCTTATCCCGTCCAGAGTTATCTCGAGTTTCTTTTCTTTTCCGTATCTGAAGAATCCTTTTTGTCGTATCTCCTCTGGACGCTTTGCGGTCATTTGGGTAAATTTTGATTTTCTCCAACCGGCTCTTCCTACGCCTCCCCTTGTGCCTTTGCCTCTCGCGTTCTTCTTGTTGCCTACTCCCCAGACCCTTGTTCTGTGAAGTTTTCTACTTCTTCTCTCTCTCCTTATTACCATCAGACCATCCTCTTTATCAGCGAATTTATCCCTTCTCCCATATAACCCAACGATCCGCCGTTCTTCACGCTCTTCTTTACGCTCTTGTATCCCCTTCTCGGTGGGTGCAACCTGAAAGGCAGCTTCTCTCTCACTTCTTTCGCCAGTCCGCTCTCCGACAGTGTCTTGTAATCCGATTTTATCCCGTTCTTTTCTAGTAGACTGTTTAGCGTATCATCGTCTATCTCTCCGTATGTCACATAGTTTATGCAGCTGTTCAACATGCCAGTGTAAGACGGCGTAGGCTTGATGATGACGCAATTGTTGACTCTCTTCAACCTTAGCCTTTCGAGCGTTTCAGCTATGTCTTTTCTGACTCCGACTCTGCCCCTTATCCTAACTACTGCGAGCAATTTGTTATTTTCCATAAAGACACGACTTTCTGTTGACTTGATGTATTATTTCAGCAAGGTATATAATACTAATGGGGTCGACTTAATAAGGTCAGAAGGTCAGAGTTTGCCTATATCTTTTACCGTGTCTATGCTGAGAGAATCTTTTCCGATTCTCCAGTTTGCCGGTATCGCACATATGTGACCATCCTCCGGCTTTGTCTCTGCTATTTTCTTTAAGGCCATAAATGCAGTGTATATGTGTTCTGCGTCCTTGCCCAAAGCGTCATTAAATACAGAAAAGTACTGTAGTTTTCCTTCTGGATCTATTATTGCTATGCCCCTTCTTGCAGCACCGCTCTCTTCGTTTAAGAAACCATAAGCCGATGTTATCACTTTCTTGTAGTCGTCAATCATAGGAATTGTGCTTTTGCTGACTCTCGGCGACGTTTGTGCCCACCCCTTATGGGAGAAGACGCTGTCAGTGCTTATCGCGTAAATCTCTGCGCCGTTATTTTCGAACTGTACCTTTAGCTCCATGAATGCCTCGATATCAGTTGCGCATACGAAAGTGAAATCTCCCGGATAGAACGTGAGTATCTTCCATTTTCCATCATTCTTCGGTATCTCTAACTCTACTATTTTATCATCTTTTGGAAAGTATGCCTTTAATTTGAACTCTGGCGCTTTTTCGCCTATTGATACTGAACTCTGCATGTTAACACCGTTTATTTATGTGTAAAGAGATATATAATACTTAGCGCTGCATCGGTTATGCCCTTAATCAATGTAGTTTTCTGCCCTATCCCAATTGTCTTTTTGATCAGAAGTCGTCTAGTCCGCGTTGCTTCGGTTTTCGTGTTTCTGGTGGTGCGCCTGTTATATCTATCTTCCCGAATACCCCTGCATAACCGGGAGTTATCGTTATCTTTCCTTCTCTCATTAGCATTACCGCATCCGCTATCTCTTCTCCAGCTGCCACGGATATCTCATCCTTTTTTGCGTTTATCAGCACATTGAACTCCGTTGACAGCTCCCCTACAAGCGAATTGTATGCCTCTACTACGGATTTGGTGTACTTCCCCTTGCCCAGAGAATGGGATATCAATTCTACGAGAGGTATCAAATGTATGTATGGTTTGCCGTTTGCCGGCTTGTATCCCGCTGCCCTTCCCGACAAATCCGCCACCCTGTGTAGCACGCCTCTTACCAGTGGCTTTCCGCATATCCTGCAGTTTTGTATGTGTTCTGTAAGCGGATCAACAGAGAAATGGCAATCCCGATGGCCATCGTAGTGGTACTTCCCCTCTTCTGGATAAAACTCTATTGTGCTCAGAAGGCCTTCTGAATCCCTTCCGGAAATTGATTTGATAATGTCGCTATACTCAGCATCGCCTATATCGATGTCAAGGTTGTTGACCTCTCTACCCATATTCATCAACGAGTGCATATCGCTATTTGATATGAGGGCCATGCTGTCCATCTCCTTTATCAGCCAGTTCATCGGCGGATCGCTGCTGAGCCCCGTCTCTATCGCATGTATTCTCTTCGCCTGGTCCTTGTATGCATCTTTTATCGAATCATATCCAGATATGCTGCCCAGCGCTCCGAAGTATGGCGTCCAGATGTGTGCAGGGAACACAAACGCGTTTGGTTCTGTCTCGAATAGGAGTTCTACGAATTCGGCCGCACTTGCGTTTATTGTCGGGCGGCCATCTGAGTCCATCGACCCGTATTTGGAGAGAACTGCGCGCAGGCTCTTCGCCGACTCTATATCGGGAAGCAATATGCAGTTATGTATCTTCCTTGCTTTTCCCTCATCATAGAAGACAGTAGACACTTCTGCGCTGGGTATGAACAATGGCGATTGTGCCATACCTTTTAACCTGTATACACCTTTCCCTGTCGCCTCTAGCTCCTCTTCCGCCTCATTTATCCACTTCCCATGGAGTATGTCTCCCGTACCTATTATACTTATGCCCTTCCTTGTCGCTGTCTGTGCCAGCGACCTTATAGTTATGCTATCACTGCACGCCATGGCAAACCTTGAATGTATATGCAGATCGGCAAGCGCCATGATTGTGATTTACACCACAGAATTAAATCTTTTCCCTAAAATCATTAATGTTCGTAATGGATGGAGATGAAAGGAGGAGGTATGCTGCAGAAGTCCTGAAGCTGCTTAAAAGAAGGTATAGGAGAGAGATGCACACCTCATTGAAATTTAAGGACCCGTGGGAGCTGCTTGTATGCACAGTTCTCTCGGCCCAATCGACAGATGCATCTGTGAACATGATAACGCCGGCGCTTTTCGCGCGCTTTGGGAGTGTTTCTGGAATTTCCATGGCAAGGCCTAGCGACCTATACAAATATACAAAGTCTATCGGACTTTATAGGTCTAAATCGAAGAACATAATAAGAGCTGCAAAGATAATAGTCAAAAAATTCGACGGACGAGTGCCGGAACAGATGAGCGAGCTGGTGGGGTTGCCCGGAGTTGGCAGAAAGACCGCTAATGTCGTCCTTTTCAACGCTTTTGGAAAGAAGGAGGGAATAGCCATAGATACGCACTGTATGACGGTCGCGAACAGATTGGGACTGACAAGCTCCAGAAATCCTGTCATAATAGAAAAAGAACTCATGAAAACAATCGACAGAAAGGATTGGGGAGACATCACACACCTCTTCATTGCCCTTGGGAGGGATGTGTGCACTGCCCGTAAGAAGTGCTGTTCTGAATGCGTGCTTAACGGAATATGCCCTTCGAGCGAGGCTCCGTCAGACGATAAGAGAACCTAACGTCTTTGCCAGGTCTATAGTGCTATTGTTGTCTTTATCGGCTATCTGCTGGCTCAACGGAGATGGTATGCCCCTGTTCTGCAATCTGTTCTCGAATGTGTCTGGATTCTCCCATTGGAAGAATACTCCTGTATGTATACTCATATCGTCGTCTTCCATCATCATCGAGAGTGCGTCCTTCTTCTTCTGTTTTACCTCTCGCATGTCTGCGGGGTTTTTTACCAGCGGATCATATGTCTGCGGCAAAGGCTTTGTATGCTGTAGGAACCATTGCGAAGAGGTAAACTCTGAATTGTAGGTCGGACATCCTTGCAATATATCTACAAGCGCCAGTCCCTTGTGCTTTATCGCCTTAGACATAAGGTCGACCTGCTCTTTGATGTTATAGCTTGTCGTTCTGGCAATGAATGTGTATCCTGAGAAAAGAGCCAACTGCAGCGGGTTTATTGCCCCGTTTATGTTTGGTTCTGGTATGCCTTTTACCTTTCTGTTTTCTGGAAGCGTTGGGCTTGCCTGCCCTTTTGTAAGAGAGTATACGCCATTGTCGTGCACAAAGAGCTTTATGTCAACATTTCTTCTTCCTGCGCTTATAAAATGGCCCATCCCTATCCCGTATGTATCGCCATCTCCGCTGTCTATGACGACTGTAAGGTCGGGGTTCGCCAATTTTATCCCTTCCGCAAAAGGTATCGGCCTTCCGTGGAGCGTATGCACTCCGTTAGTATTTATAAAGTTGGGTAGTTTTGATGAACAGCCGATTCCAGACACCACGACCATCTTGTGGGGATCAAGGTTCAGGTTGACTATCGTGTTCTTTAGCGCTGCCAAGATTCCATTATCTCCGCAGCCAGGGCACCAGTCGTTCATCTCATGCGGGTCCAGATCCTTTAAGCTAATCGTCATTCAAAACAACCTTTTTCTCTCCATTTTTGATCTTTGATATCGCGTTTGCGAGCTCGTCGTATTTCATCGGGCGGCCATTGTACTTGAGTATCTGGTTTTCTATAAGTATCCCAGTCTTCGATGCTATATGGGCGCGCAATTGGCCGGATATGTTGCTCTCGATGCAGACTGTCTTTTTCGCCTTGCCGATTATCCCTTTTATCTCTTCTGGGAAGGGAAGTATGAGTCTTACCTGGAGAAATGATATAGAGCCATCAGCACAGTCTATTATGCCTCCGGTTGCGCCTCCCCAGCTCACCACTAAGAGGTCAGCCTTTGATGGATCTCCAGTTAACCCATATTTCGCGCTTTGGGGAAGCTCTCTGAGTATTAGAGCATCTTTTCCTAACCTCTTCTCCATCATGGCAGTCCTATTCTTCGCCTCTTCGTAAGGATGGCCGTATTCGTCGTGCTCGTCTCCGGTAAGCCACATTACTGCAGATGGGTTGCCGGGTATTATTCTCTCTGATATCTTATCATCGGTAAACTTAAACCGTTTATAATCCTCACCCTCCTTTAACCGAACATTTCCAAAGTTGAGTTTGCCCCTATCTATTTTATATGAGCCCTTGAACGATTCGATATAATCCGCATCCATTGATATCGATGCCTGCGCAATTGCTTTTTCCCCTAAGACTATCACAGGAAGTTGGTATCTTTCAGCATAATTGAAGGCGTTGGCAGTCATTTCTACATATTGGTTGACTGTTCCGGGCGCAACGATTATTCTCCCGAAATCTCCGTGTCCTTGGCTTACCACAAAGGCAAGGTCTCCCTGCTCTGTGCGAGTGGGCTGGCCGGTAGCCGGGGCACCCCTTTGATGGTCTACCACGACAATAGGGGTCTCTGTTATGCCTGCGTATGTTATTGCTTCAGTCATAAGGGAGAGGCCTGGACCTGATGTGGATGTGGCGGCGCGCGCCCCTGCTATGGCGGCTCCGGTCACCATGCAGATGACCGCAAGTTCGCTCTCAGGCTGCACCACCCTCATCTTGAATTCCGGATGGGACTCTATGAATGTGCTCTCATCACTTGCCGGCGTTATCGGATAGTATATCTGGATTTTGCATCCTGCAATAGCCTTGCCGAGCGCTGCAGCAGTGAATCCCTCGGTATACATGTACCTGCTCTTATGTTCGCGCTTCTTGAGCTGCATGATTGGCTGTATCTTTTCGGAGGACATATACGCGATGGTCTCTTTGGCTATTTCAGAATCGGTCTGTATGACTGTAACCGGCTTGCCCCTAAACTCTTCTTTTATCATCTCCATCAGGGTATCAGTGTCTATCCCCATCAGATATGCAGAAGAAGCGACGGCAATCACATTCCGAGTTATTGCAAGTTCGCCGGGGCCTTTTTTAAGACGTGCAGCGACATTGTATATGATCTTTGTACTGTCTATCTGTATTATCCTTATATCACTCCTCTGGATCATGGATCTGTCCACCGCGCTATCTATTATCAGAGTGCCTCCTGGCGCTATGTCCCCGACATGGCCGCTATGGATTGCTTCGCTGTGCCTGTTCTTTTCGCCGAAGACCGATTCCTTATCGAAAAAGACCGCTAGGTCAACCTTGCCTCCGAGCGAGTTCTTCTCTGCTTCGGTAGTTCTTACTATGAAATAACTGTGCATCCCAATTATGTTAGAGTGGTACTCCCTGTAGCCGTATATGTGATATCCATATCGTATCATTGTTCTGGAAAAGAGGCCGAGCGCTACATCTATGCCGCTGCCCTGCTTTCCGCCAGTCATCCATGATATATCGATTTCGTTAGCTATCTTGACACCCAGAGACCTCAGAATAACATATAGATATCTGCGACAGAGCATTAATAATGTTTTGTGGCGATTCTTTACTGTTGGTGTTTGAGTGATAGCGGCTCTCTTTAGCGGCGGTAAAGATTCTACGCTTGCGCTGCACATGGCATCCGAAGATGGGGTAATGCCGGAACTCCTTATGACTATGAGGTCTGTGAACGAAGACAGTTTCATGTTTCACAAGCCGAACATAGAGTTCTGCCCCATGCAAGCCGAAGCCATGGGAATAATGCATACCTTTGTAGATACTGAAGGAGTAAAGGAGGAAGAGCTGGCTGACCTCGAGGGGGGCCTTAAACAGAACAGGATATCAGTGCTTATAACTGGAGCAGTAGCTAGCACTTATCAGAGGGACAGAATAGATAGGATATGCAAAAATCTTGGCATAAGGCATATCGCTCCGCTGTGGGGGATAGAGCCATTAAAGGAGCTTAATCTCCTAGCGGAAAGATATGATGCGATAATAACAAGGGTGGCTGCAGAGGGGATGGATGTCTCCTATCTGGGAAGGAAGATAGATAGGCCCATGATAAAAAAGCTGATAGAGCTTAACAGAAGATACGGGATAAACATGTGCTTTGAAGGCGGCGAGGCGGAAAGCTTTGTCCTCAATGCGCCCTTTTTCTCAAAGAGGATCCTGATAGAAAAGCACAGGATAGAAAAGGAGGGGGAGTTCGGCACATTTATAATTGAAGGTGCCAGATTGATAGAGTAGGTGAATGGATGGGAATATTATCAAGAAGGAGCAGGTTCGCGGACAGCATATTCTCCGAGGAGGGAAGATACGCAGACCTTCTGTTGAAAGAGGGCAAGAAGATAATAAGCCTTGACAGCGGAGACCCGGTAAAATACTTCAAGACTCCAAGCTATGTCATAAAGGCGTACAAAAGGGCCCTAAGCGAAGGAAAGACGTTTTATACAAAAGGCGATGGTCTCCCGGAACTTAAGGATGCAGTAATAAAGAGGTATAAGAAGATGTACGGGCTGGAGCCCACCGCCGAATCAATCATCATCACGCATGGATTGTCTGAAGGCATATCAATGATAAACAGCGCGTTTATCGACAGAGGCGATACTGCAATCCTTTTTAGGCCTTATTACATGCAATACCCGATATATGTACGGATGAACGACGGGAAAGTCGTGACAGAAGATTACAATGAAGAAGACGATTGGAACATAGATGTGGATAAGGTCGGAAGAAACCTAAAAAGGCTCGGAAGGAAAAAACCGAAATACATGATGGTGACAAACCCGAACAATCCGACAGGAACAGTCCTGAAGAGGAAGGCGCTGAAGGGGATAGCGGAGCTGGCAAACGACAACGACATCTTCATAATAAGCGATGAGATATACGATGAGATGATATTCGGAGATGTAGAATATACGAGCATATCCGAGGTTGCAAAAGGGGTGCCATACATGATAATGAACGGGGCCTCGAAGAACTTTGATGCGACTGGCCTCAGGATAGGCTTCCTCATAACTCCGGAAAACGACAAGAAATCAATGGAGGTAAAGAACAAGCTGGTCGATTATGCACTAACAAGGCTCTGCGTGAACACGACTGCACAATACGCTATAGCAGATGCGATGAACAACCAGAAGGAACATGAGAGGGAGACTAGGAAAATAGCCAGAGAGATAGAGAGAAGGGTCATGTTCTCATTCAAGCTCTTATCGGAGAACAATTACATCGAGGTGAGAAGGCCGCACGCTGCGTTCTACCTCTTCCCAAAGATAAAATTCGGCGAGATGAAGATAAAAAGCGATGCGGACTTCGTATACAGACTCATGAAGGAAAAGGGGATCTGGACAAGGGAAGGAGCCGGATTCGGCTCAAGCGACCATTTCAGGATAGTGTCTCTTGCACCAAAAGATATTTTAGAGGATGCGATACTTAAGATAAACGATTTCTGCAGAAAGAATGCAAAATAGGGCCCGTAGTCCAATGGTTAAGACGTCAGCTTTACACGCTGAGGATCGGAGTCCGATTCTCCGCGGGCCCACCTGCGTTTTCAGCGATAGGTATGGAAAACCCGGTTTTGACGGACTAGAGGTTAACGGCCTTGAATTTTAGTCAATCCGAATAATTGAAAGAAATGGTGTTATATTCTTCTGTGCCATAGACACAAATGCCGTCTTCGTGCCATAAAACAAACTCTTTTATTCCGGTATCCAAGGACATTTTACTGCATATTGTACAGTAAGGCTTCCCTGCCCTTGTGATTTTATTATCTTTATCAATACGCATAAAGTATAGTCTAGAATCCAGGATTTTATCCGGGTTATTTCTTAATGCGTCCATGATTGCTCTTTGTTCGGCGTGGACGCAACAGGTTTTGTCTGTGACCTTTTTGTTGTATGAGTCTTTTGAATTTGCACATCGTCTTTGTTCTTCTTTGCCCCTTGGAGGGGAATTTGATCCCTTTCCGATTATTATATTGTCTTTCACAATAACAGTTCCGCATTTATGGCGGTTACATGTAGAATTTAAGGCTGCTTCGGCTGCTGCATTAAAATATGCTCTTGCATTTTCCTCTTCTTTTCCGGATAAGAATCGCATAATATCTATATCGCATAAAAGTTTTAATAAGTGCTGAAGAAGTATGGCCTTCGGGCCGTGGAATGGTACTTCTGATAAGTACATTCGGTATCCATAGAGGATGGAAAGTCGGAATTAAACATATAGAGCATGAAACTGGAGTGGACACAGCGCTCTGCGCGCCTATGCGCGTTTTATGTAACTGTTCGCTTCTTTTTGTACTTATTGTTGTAGTTTCGGTAAAGCACGACCGTCTCTCCGAGAAGGAGTCCTGCGCTGACCGCTAACAGTATGTCCGCATAGAATATTATCGCAGGGCTTGCCGAAAGGAACTCTATACCCACTCTTATCACGTATCCGATTACCCACAGGAATGTCACTTCGGTAGACCTTCTATACATTACCTTTCCTTCTTTCTCGAATATATCCGACCTCTTCCCCAGGATAAGTCCGGCGGCCAGGCCCAGCAGCATTAATGTCACAATCACTGCAATTCTGTTTGCAGATTCACCGACCATGAGCAAAGCCGTAAGGATGAGGTAGATTATCGGTGTTGTTAGGATACTGCGAATAGAATACCTTGTGCCATTTCTTTGGCGCATGATGCGCCGTGCCAAAATGAAGATAATGAACAACAGGACTATGAGTGCTTCGCTTGAACCTGTTACACCTAAACTTGTCTGGATTGCTTGCATTGCTGCACCGTTTGACAGGAACCGAAAAGTATGATAAACTCTTTTGAAACAAATATATAAAGGGAATACTTGCGTCTCAGTTGCGGTAATATGGCTGTGTCATCAAAAAGTAGAAGTGTCCGAGATGCGAAGACCGCACTGGGAAAGATAGTAGAGCGCGCATACTCTTTCCCTGGCTTTTTCTCTCCGGATACAAGAATGGGAAATGCTTTTGTCAGAGCAGGAGACAATCTCATTGCGGTAACACCTTCCGGTAACAAAATCGGGGCAGCGGATGGGAGGTGTTCTATAGTTGATGTAAGGACCGGAAATTCGGTAAACGGTATAAAACAGAGCAGCGAGTGCAAGATGTACCTTGAGATACTGAAAGTTGCACCAGATACAACTGCAGGTATACATCTCCATGGATGTTATTCAATGCCGCTGATTGGAACGCTAGGAGCAGGAGCCTTGGACCCAGGCGCGTTTGCCGAGGCTAACTATTATTTTATCTCTGAACGAGATCCGAAGTTCAGATCTGTTCGAGGAAAATCCGGCAGTGCAGAACTTGCAAGGTCGGTAGCAAAAGAATTCTCAAAAAATGCCGATGTTGTTTTCATATTCGGAGAGAATGGGGAATACCATGGAAGTGTTGCCATAAGCAACAATAAGGAATCTTTTATCGCAGGTATGGAGTCTTTGTGGAAACTGTTGGATGTAGAGTATATGGCCAAGGTGGAGATTATAAGTGCGCTTTGTGGGCGCATGAATATCTCCGATAAAAGGAGACAGAAAAGAGGCAGGTAGTTATTTATATTTCTGTGCTGAGATGGTATTATGGAAAGGGCATCGCTCGCCGCGGCAGTGGCATTGAGCGTAGGACTGGCTTTTTATCCGCAGCAAAGCAGTGCTGCATCCCATCTTCTGCGCGGCACAGCACCAGCAGATAAAGTCTCTAGCATAAAATCCCCAAACCGGAGAGATATGATAAAGGAACTGCTCAGAAGACACAGGAAAGAAAGCGTTCCGGTCGGCAGCGTGATATCGGAAGGAAAGCTTGGAGGGGTGTATGTTGTAGTATCTGAAAAGCTGCCTGAGCGGCTTTATCTAGTATATTATAATCATGTTGTTTTTGAAACATTGGTCAACACAGGGATACCGCAATCGCCCACCCCTGATGGCGTCTTTCGTATATACAAAAGGGAAAGGTCAATGACAATGAGCGGGTACAATCCTGCAACTGGTATGTGGTACAACGACCCAGGAGTAAAATATGTGAACTTTTTCCACTATGGCGATGCGATACATGCTTTCCCTAGAAAGGGTTATGGATGGCCGCAAAGCCTCGGATGCGTCGAGCTTAAACTTCCTGCCGCAAAGTACCTATACCCACGACTTAAAAACGGCACTCCGGTGGCGATACAGTATAACAGACCGAAGACAATCCTTTTGCCGTGATATCGGAATCGGCCAGCCGTTACAAAACATAGAAAGGTATTTTAAACTGTTTCTACAAAGACTATTGGTGTGATGGGTAAAAAACTTTACATGTTGGCCGCGTATCTATTTACGATGCTTTTCGCAGTGTCTGCAGCATCTCCCATAAACATATCCAACATAACAAATTCGTCTGTAGCTAACTCAACCACAACGATACCGCTTGAATACAGGGCCATAGTAGGAATAGTGCTTATCATAGTAATAATAGTGCTGGCACTGAAGTTCGCAAAGTTCGTAATAAGCCTTATCCTTCTGCTCATAATCATAGCCATTGTGCTCTCCACAGCGTATTACTTCTTCCAGACAGGCACGATATCCATACACAACTCCCTGGCGTTCCTGAGCAATATATACAACTTCTTCACTTCGGCGGGGCATACAATTTCGGCGATCTCGAACATCACGTCCAAAGTGTCTGGGATAGCATCAAAGCTGAATGCATCTAAATAGGAACATCGCCAACTCTTAGTATACATTTTTATACTTTCTCGATGATACGTAATTGGTAGATGGATGGCACTTAGGAAGAAAAATAACGATCTTGATTTTAAGGCTCCGAGCGGCAAAAAGATAGCAAAAGTAGCTGCAGGAAGTATAATAGGCTCTGTGATTGAACAGTACGACTTTCTTGTTACCGGTATAATAGCTGCCACAGTATGGGGCACTGTCTTCTTCCGTACGTCACTTCTTGCAGGCATTGCTGCCGCGCTGGCTGTTTATGGATTAGGCATAGTAATAAGGCCGGTTGGAGCTTACATCTTTGGGCATATTGCAGACAGGCACGGAAGGAAGAACGCCCTTGTCTATGCGCTTACGCTTATGGGAGTCGCTACGCTCCTTATCGCAATCACTCCAGGATATGCTGTCCTTGGCGCACTGGCCGTAGTTTTCCTTCTTATATTTAGGATTCTTCAGGGAATAAGTTTTGGAGCGGAATTTGGCACAGCCTCAACATGGGTGGTGGAGTATGCGGCTAAATCAAAGCATAGGGCTTTCTGGGGCGCTTGGACCGGATTTGCAATCCCATTCGGACTTCTTCTTGGATTTGGCTCTGTGCTTGCCGTGACAAGTTCGATGTCGCATGCGGCTTTCATCTCGTATGGATGGAGACTGCTCTTCGTGCTGGGTTTCTTGGTTGCGGTGGTCGGAATTATAATAAGGATGAAGCTTACTGACAGCATGCTGTTCGACAATTACAGAAAGAAGAGAAAGGTGCTTGATTACCCTGCCAGCAGGGCTTGGAAGGAGATGCCTGGGAGGATACTCGGGACGTCTCTAGTAAATGCTATGTTTGGGGGAACCTTCTTCCTTGCGTTCGTTTTTGGGACCAGTTATATGACGGCTGTCGGCTTTACGCCAGTAGCAGCCGAGACTATAGGGTTCATAGCGGCTATCGGCATGTTTGTATTTATGCTAATCTCATCCATACTTACTGACAGAATCGGAAGAAGACCCGTGCTTCTCATCTCCGCGATAGTCCTCATAATCTTTATCATACCGTACTTTGCGCTGATAAACACGGGCAACTTCTGGCTTGCGGCGCTTGCTGACCTTATAGGATTTGGCTTCGTCTTTGGTTTCGGATACGGGGCAATACCTGTATTTTATACCGAGAATTTCCCGACAAAATATAGGGCTTCTGGAGCTAGCGCCAGTTACCAGATAGCACAAGTGTATGGAGGGGGAGCCCTGCCAATAATAGCCGGCATAATACTTGTCGCTGTGGGGATACATATTGCTTACCTGTACATAGGAATTATAACAATGGTTTATGCCGTCCTTGCTATCGCTGCGATATTGTATTTCAAGGAGACAAGGAACGTAGACCTGATCAAATACGAGAAATAAAGTTTTTGGCTTACCTCGCCTCGTAGAAATCCTTTACCCTTATTGTATCCTCTAAATACGGGGTTGATGACTCGTCTATGAGCGTAGTCTCCAACGCCATTATGCTGTGTACTTCCTTTGGCATTATCGTCCTGCTATCGCCTTGGTTAAGGATTTCGTGCTTTCCTTCCTCCAGGTCTAGCTTTACCTTACCGTAAACTATATGCAGCGTCTCCATCTTCTTGTCATGATAATGCATGCTTGTCCTATAATTCTTCTTGATGAACAGTTTTTTCTGGAGATAGTGGGATGTATTCGCAACAAGTAGTTCGTATCCCCAAGGTTTGTCTGTCCTTGTCCTGTATAGTCTTTGCACCTCCTCCAAGTCTTTTATACTGTCAATCGATTTCCACAAGAACTCGTTTATGTTGTCTTCCTTGTATACGCCTAATTTGGAATCTGCGGCTATTCTCGGAAATATATCGTATTCAATGCTGTTTTGACTGTCCTCTAGGGTTTTTCCATAATCCATAAGCTGTGCTAAATCTTTAACATAGTATATGCCGCCGCTTATGCTGTATGGCAGTATCGGCTTCTCGAGGAACTTCGAGACCCTGTCACCGCTGATGTCTATTATTCCGTACTGGCTTACCATCGGTATCCCCAATATTGTCACCGGATTGCCGTCCTTCTTTATTACCTCCGCGATAGGAATGTCGGTCACAACATCCCCATTCATAATCACAGCCGGACCGCTTAATCCCATTTCGCCGATCGCATCTTTTATTGCTCCCCAGGTCCCTCGCTGGACGCCCTTATCTACCGAGTATCTTATGCTAATGTTATTCCATGAATCTCCGTATCTGGCGATTATTTTCTCAGACCTGTGCCCTGCTAGTATGACAACTTTGGATATCCCTGCATTCTTCATGTCCATCAGCTGCTTGTCCATTACTGTGTATCCTGGCTTAAGCTCTACCAACGGCTTTGGGATGTCGGCCGTTATGGGCATAAGCCTCTTGCCGCTGCCCCCTGCAAGTATCATCCCGAGTATCCTGGAATTTTCCTTCCGTACTGGCGATTCTATCTGGACATTGCCTTGCTGATCCATATCAACACACCTCCCTATTCGGTATATTGCTTTATATACTTATCTTTAAAATATGAAAAAGTAATACTTGATTGCATGAAAGAGAGAATTTCGATAACGCTGGATTCCAAGATCCTTGAAGGGATAGACAAAAGCATAGATGGAATCGCGATAAGAAACCGCTCCCATGCCATAGAGAAGGCGCTCAGCACGTCGCTATCTATGAACACTTCGAAACATGCGATACTCCTTGCGGGCGGCAGAAAGATATCCATATCCGGCAGGAAGGTATCGAAATGCATGGCTGTTATAGATGGCATGCCGATAATGCACCACATGATAAACGGGCTTGTAGAAAACGGTGTCCGTAACATAACAGTGGCGCTCGGGGGCGGATTTGGCGACGTTGAAGATTACTTCGGGAACGGAATCGATATGGGGGCAAAGATAGACTATGCATATGAGCAGAGGGACCTGGGGACGTTAGGGGCAGTTTACAATGCATTCAAACAGAACAGAAAAAACGAGCCGTTCTTTGTATTGAATGCTGACCAGGTATTCAGAATGGATATGGAGAGGATGTATGCGCAGCACGTCCAGACCGGCGCCGCTGCAACAATAGCGCTGCTTTCATCCGGCTCATCTATAAAAAGGACCGGGGCAACGAAGATGGAAGGCATCCGAATTCTCGAATTTGTAGAAAAGAGCAGGGAGCCTGGATTGATAAGCACCGGATGTTACCTGTTTAGCCCCAAGATAATAGATTACTTCAGATCGTCTATGTCTTCAATAGAGAAAGATCTCTTCCCGAAGCTGTTGGAGGAGTCTGCCCTTTATGGTTTCATATATCCAGGACCATGGTACTCATTGGACAACGATAACATAGAAAGGAGCGTAAGGATTATCTCAGAGATGCTGAAGGGCATGAACCCATAGCATCTTGCGAGACGTAGGGCCCGCATCAGAGTATATCACTGCCTTGCATGTCAGATTCGTCGGTTGATACGTCACTCCGAAAAACTCAAGCGCTTTTCCTGCAAGGCAATAACCCTCAGAATATTGACTTTTTAGGTTGTTTATATCGGTTGAGTTAAGCACATATGCATACGATAAGCTGCTTATCTCAAGCATCCCGTTGTTGGACGAGTAAGAGATCCCATTCCCTATCTTAATTGTGTGGGCGATAATGTTAACGTATGAGAGATAGCAATAATTACCGTGGGCTATCTCGCTTACCACAGTGTTTACTGAAGAGTAGTTTGCAGTGCGGTATACTGGCAGCATTATGCAGTCCGTTGCATGCGGCGGGGCAATAATTTGGGGTGTCGTATTGACTGGCGGCGCTGTCGGAACAGTTGCACTGTTATGCATAAGTGACAGCGAGGCATACGCGACAAACGCGGTTGCGATCACCGCTATGATTATGTACCTTGCTGCATACTTTGATGTGCTGTAATCGTGCTCTTTTATTCTAAAGTATTTTGTCCTCTTGAAGTGCATATTTCTTTCCTCTACGACCCTGCCTGTCTCTGTTAGCTCCTTAAGATGTTGACTGACAGTTGCTTTTGAAAGACCAAGCTCTTTGCTTAGTTCCGAGACTGTGCTCTTTTTTGTCTTCAGCCTTTGGAGTATATCCTCCTTGGTTTCAAATGCCTTGCTCATTAAATCAACATTTATACCCGTGAAACTTATTTATAACCTAAAGGGACTGTTAGGTTTGCAACCCATTTATGTTTTGCCGATGGACATAGCCTCTTTTTTCGGAATCTCAAACTCCTTTAGGCTCATCATTATATGCGCTGCGTATAACGTAAGAAATCCAGCTACGAGGAACGCGAACCAGTAGCTCACATAGAATGAGAGGTAACCAGCCAGCAATGAGCCGGATATAGAGCCGACCCCCACCAGGCCGCTGTAGAGACCAAGCTTCCTTCCACGCTTGTCTTTGCCTATCGCCTCGAACAGCAGAACATTAAGCACCGTATAGAATATTGAATAGGCAACTCCGGAACCTATCGAATATAGTATTATATTGCCGATGACCCCGATATCCTGCCCAAAAAACACAAAAATCATGCTTATCATGAAATACGCCACGCTTCTAACCACAAGAGATCCTGCAGCTACCTCTTTCCTGTTCCTGTTATGTGCCACCAGAGGAAAGATCTGGAAGAAGATGACCTGCATCGCCACACCGGCAAATATTATTCCGAAGATGGAGTACGTGGTTAGGCCAGCCTCCTTAAGGCCAGCGGGATACGCGGTGTTGAAGATAGAGCCCCCCACATAGAAGATAAGTATTCCGAGATAAAGGGTATTCAGATAGTTGCGCTTCATGCTGTTAAACTTGAGACTGTTTGCGAAGTTCTTTATCATGTTTATCGGAGGCAGCCTGAGGAAGAACAGCGGCTTTGATATAAGCCTGCTTGCGAAAGCAATCGGGTAGGAGATCAACGACCTTCTTACCTTCTCTGCACGCTCCTCGTTTATGAATACCGTGAGGACTATTGCCGCAATGCAGAATGGGACAAGGAAGAGTATAAGCTCTGTTATCGGGAAGAAACCTGTGACAAAGAATGCAAAGAGAAGTCCGATAGTCATACCCAAGCTTGAGAGCATCTGGAGTTTAGAGAATCCCTTCTCCCATAATTTCTCGGGATTATTGTCCATTACAAGGAGGTTTATGGGCGTCGCATTTGCCGCTATCGCAAAAGACATAAATCCGTATATCAATATGGCATCCAACACAGACCTGAACAAGAAAAGCATTACCAGGGAGAGCAAAAGTCCGCAGAACGAGATTAGTATGAGACTTCGCCTCTTATTGTATGTATCGATGGCATAGCCCCATAGTATGGATGCCGGAATCGATACCGCATATCCAAGCGTTATCGCGTAAGATGCGTCTATGACTGTGCCGTGCAATTCGAGTATGTATAATATTATGAGTGTGGATATCGGACCGTATGCTATCTGGTATGGAAGAATAGAGTACATCCACCTGTTGCCATTACCTTTTTCCAAATTGGACACCTATCACACCAGAAGCCACAATAAATATAGAACATTTGGATTAAAAAGCACACCCAGAATTGTAAATGCTACCCAAAAACCTTTATAGTTTGGAGCAAAAGCCCTAATCATGGATAAATACATGACATTGGCGGCGGTTGTATCCGTCGTGCTGGTTGTGATGCTTGCTGCTGTCTTCTTGACGGCGCGGCTGGTCGGCGGAACGCCCGCAGACGTCTTACTTCTGTTCAAGGCAGTCATTATCGGGATACTGGTATATGTATTGGTAAGAGTGGCCAGCACTGCGATAGAGAGGCATATGCTTAAGTACACGACAAAAGGCAGGTCTAAGCCAATAGTTTTCCTGGTGAATCTCGTAGGTTACTTCATACTGGCGCTTGCCGTAGCGTCAGCTCTTGGGATAAACGACTCTTCAGTATTGCTTAGCGGTACCCTGATAAGCCTTGTCTTAGGGCTTGCCGCCCAGACCGTCCTCTCTAATACTTTCGGCGGACTTTTTCTCATATTTGCCAGACCCTTCAAGGTTGGAGAGCATGTTATCGTAAGCACATGGCAGTATGGAATGATGATTGCCTCATACACACCGAAATATTTTTCGAAAGACGAAATCAGGCCCTCGTATTCCGGAAGGGTTCTAGACATAAGCCTGAATTATACCGTTATAGAAGAGGATAGCGGCGTAATAACTAAAATACCGAACGGAATAATAGTCCAGGCGGCGGTAACAAACGTGAAGGATTACATATCGACAAAGATAAGATATGAAGTGCCGAAGGGGGTCGGCTTTACTGTCCTGTCAATGGGGCTTAGTAAGGCATTATCAGGAATAAATGGCATGGCAGGCAAGCCGAGCATATCAATAGACGAAGCAACGATGAATACTTATGTTATAATCGTAACCGCAAAAGTAATCTCGGCATCTGAACGCGAAATAAGGAGTAAGATGCTAGAAACGATAATGGCTGGGACGGAACGCATTATAAAGAGGCAGAAGACAAGACGATGAAAGTGCTCAGCCTGGATTATATGGTATAGGAATGCCATTCTCTACAAGATATGGTTTTATGTCTGTGCTGTGACACAGCAGGCCATGGACTCCATCTAAGATATAATACAGATCGTCATATATCTCCGTGCTCTTCGGTTTTACGAGCTCGTATATCTCTGAAACCTTCGCAAGCTTGAAATCGTACGTCTTTATTTCAGGTTGCTTTAGCATTATTTCGTCATATTTTACGTCGAACTTTCGGAGAAGTTTTTTGGTGTCCTCTAGGAGGTCTCTTTGTCTTCCGCTAACTATTACAACACGATTGCCGGATTTTTTTGCTTCGTTCAGCTTTTGTATGACTCTTGGATTTGGATATGTCTCATCTGCAAATTTTGAATAAGAGAGATGTAAAACTTCGTGTTTCTCCTTCCGGGCAAGCTTCCCGTAAGCTGCAGGGCTCAACTTTTCCCCGAATAGCTCTAACCATGCGTGCTCCAGGCTTCCGGTGCTGCACACCAAGGTGCCATCGATATCGAATATTGAGAGGTTTTTGCTCTTCGCGTCTCTAGACATAATTAATCAACTTGCCTTTTGATATATAATCGTTTGGGCTGTCTTGCGGCCTCGACTAACCATGTTTATAATTATTTCTTTAGATAATCACTTATGGAAATGGCGAGAAAGGATAGGTTTGAAAAAGGCTTCTTGGCAAAGAGCATGGATATATCTGTTGATCCGTTCGATAATTTTTACCAGTATGCTTGCGGCTCTTGGCTGAAGAGGCACAATATACCGAAAGATAAACCCTTGATTGGCTCGTTCCAAAAGCTTTCTGATCTGACAGACAGTTTGCTTAGAGACATAGTATACGATTCGGTTGGACACAGAACAGGGACTAATTGCAGGGTCGTCAGGGATTTATACCTGTCCTTCATGGACTACAGAACGCGCAATGCGCTCGGATTTGCACCTGTGGCGAATATGCTCAATGATATCGAAGCGCTAAATAGCAAAGAGCAGCTGATTGGACATTTGGCTGCAATGGAGCTGCGCGGCGTAAGCGCATTCTTCGAGATCGAAGTCAGCGAGGACGCGAAAGACAGCTCAGTTTATGCGCTTTATGCATGGCAGGGAGGGATTAGCCTCCCTGACCGAGATTATTATCTTGCGGAGCGCTTTGCAAGGATAAGAAAGAGATATCTAAGGTACATACGCACGGTGTTCGATCTTTATGGGGGTTTGGTAGGAAGAGCTGGAGATTTCTCAAATACTGTCTTGGCGGTGGAAAAGGGGATTGCTGCAGCATCAAGGCCTAACTCTGAACTGATAGACCCTGTAAAGAATTATCATTTGATGAAAATCTCCGCGTTTGATAGGAGATACAGAAATATAAGATTTAAAGATTTCTGCAGGAACATCGGCGCGAAGGATATCCGCAATGTAGTAGTCGGACAGCCTGATTTTTTCGATAGTATTGATAGGCTGATAGCAAAAAGCAGCGTCTCTGATATTAAGATTTACTTGCAGTGGCGCGTGCTAAATAGCCTCTCTATGCTTCTTGGCAAGAACTCGGAAGATAGGGCATTTGACTTTTATGGAACGGCCCTAATCGGAACTAAGAAGATGCGACCGAGATGGAAAAGAGCGCTATCGTTTGTCAAAAGCGCTGGCGGCGAGGCGCTTGGCGAGCTTTACGCAAGAAGATACCTTACCAAAAGAGAGACAGCCAAGGCAAAGCTGCTTGCAGAAGACATTCGGCTATCGTTAATTGGGCGAATTAAGGAGCTGGATTGGATGGGCGGCAAGACAAAGGCAAAGGCGCTGGAAAAACTTATGGTAATGAAGGTGAAAGTCGGCAAACCCAAGAAGTTTAGGAATTACGGATCGCTTATAACAGACAAGAAGACTCTGATGGAAAACTGGATAAACGCGTACAGGTTCGATTTTGACAGGGATATGGCCAGGATAGGCAAGAAGGTTGACGAGGACGAATGGGAGATGGACGTGCATGCGGTGAATGCGATGTACAACCCGGCCAAGAATTCTATAATCATACCTGCAGGCATACTCAAACCGCCGTTCTTTGACGCGGCTGCAGATGACGCGGTCAATTACGCTTGCATAGGCAGTGTGATAGGCCATGAGATAACCCATGGTTTCGATAGTTCCGGCAGCAAATTTGATAAGGACGGGAATATGGTTGAGTGGTGGGGGGCAAAAGACAGAGCGAAGTTTGAGAAGAAGTGCGGGGAGGTGGAGAGGCTATATGGTTCTATAGATGTGCTTCCGGGAATCAAGCTGAACGGAAAGCTCACTGTTTTGGAGAATGTCGCCGACCTTGGAGGACTTAAGATAGCTTATGATGCCTTAGAGAAAAACGTCGAGAGAAGCAGGAGAAAATCCATAGCCGGATTTACCCCGGAGCAGAGATTCTTCATATCTAATGCACAGCTATGGAAAGGAAAGAAGCGCATAGAACTGAAGAAAATGTACGCGTTGGTTGACACCCACTCCCCAGAAGATGTTAGAGGGCTCGTGCCGATAGTCACACATCCCGCTTTCAAGAACGCGTTTGCCGGATTGAGCCGGCTGGACAAGATAAAACAGCCGCACAAAGAGATAAGCGTGTGGTAACTCAGAGAAGGAAGTCGTTGGCTGTCGGAGGTTCTGGGGGAACGCCCTTGCGCTCCCTTACTTCGCGCACTACCTTTTGTTGGAGTTCTGCGGGCATTTTCTCATAACCCGCATACTCCTGGTACCATATCGCCCTTCCTTGCGTAAGCCCGCGCATGTCATTGGAGAATCCCTTAAGCGTCTCCGCTACCGGGAGTTTAGCCTTTATCGTTATCTCCTCTCTGTCTTGAAGCACTTCCGTTACCTGCCCCCTCTTTCCTTGGAGAAGGGTTATTATCGGAGACATATAATCCTGAGGTATCTGTATCGTGAATATCTGCTTCGGTTCCTGAAGGGTTATGCCGGAAATTAGCATTCCGGCGTATATCGCGTTCCTTATCGCTGGTATTATCTGTGCTGGACCTCTATGGACTGGGTCTTCGTGTATGCTCGCATCTACTATCGATACGAGCAATCCTGCCACTTTCTCTCTGGCAAGAGGCCCATCCTTCACGGCCGATTCAAATCCATTGATAAGGAGTTCCATGACCTCGTTCATGTACTGTACACCGTGTGTCATGTCAGCGAGTATCGATTTGTTGGATATATAGACTGTGTTCTTCGCTATCTGCCTGTCAAGCCCGAAGTTTATGAGCGTCTCTACGCCAGCCGCTCCCTTCGGCTTCCCTTCTTTTATATCGCCATCATCTATCGCGCTCTGGAGCCGTTCGCTCAGCGGCTCTACGGTTATGTAGAATTTTGTATGTCTGTTCGGAGACTTTCCCTCTATCGGGCCGGCCTTCCCGTTTATCGTCTCCCTATATATGATGATTGGAGGACTTGTTATTATCGGCACCTTGAAATTGTCCCTTATCTTTGTCTCGATGGTCTCCAGCTGAAGCTCTCCCATACCGCTGACGAGGTGCTCGCCAGTCTCGGGGTTTATCTCCGCCACAATGGTAGGATCGCTTTTTGTGAGTTCACGAAGCGCATTGATGAGTTTGGCTGTGTCTCTGCTGTCCTTGGCCTCTATCGCCTTTGTGACTACTGGTTTTGAGTGGTGGGTTATCTGGATGAATTGTTCTATGAGATCCTCGCTCAATGTATCTCCAACATTTGCTTCTTTCATTCCTACAAGCGCGACTATATTGCCCGCGGGCACTCTGTCGACGTTGACCCTGTCCGGTCCCATGTATATGCCTATCTGCTGCACCTTCGTGGTGAACTGGCTTCCTGATATATGCAGCTCCTTCCCCTTTTCCACGGTTCCGGAGAAGACGCGGGCAACGGGTATGGCACCGCTGTGGGGGTCATTCATTATGTTGAAGACTACCATGTTTGCCTTCGCGTTTATGTCGCATGCCAGCATCGACTTCCCGGCCTCGCTCTCGAGGTCACCGTGCCATATTTGCGGGATCCTGTACTTTTGGGCCGTGTCCGGAGATGGAAGATGCTCTATCATCATTATAAGTATGCATTCGTCTATCGGGGCAATCTCCTGCAAGCCTTTCTCATCCCCCTTCTCAGTCAATTCGAATATTTGCTTGAAGGTGGTATTATATTTTTCCATAATGGGCTTCGATATCGCCCAGCGCTTCACTGCAGAACCAAAAGCTACGCTCCCATTGTCTACACTCAGCTTCCATTTGTCGACAAACTCCTCCGGAGCGTATTTGTCTATAAGCGAGTTTATGTCGTTCACGAGCTTGAAAAGGCGCTCGAACGTCTGCTCTTTTGTAAGCTTTAACTCGTTGAGAAGCCGATCTACCTTGTTTACGAAGAGAATAGGCTTCGCCTTCTCCTTCATCGCCTGCCTGAGCACAGTCTCTGTCTGCGGCATTACCCCTTCGACAGGATCCACTACAAGCACTACTCCGTCGACAGCCCTCATAGACCTTGTGACATGGCCTCCAAAGTCTACATGTCCCGGAGTGTCTATCAGGTTTATTATGTACTGGTTATCCCTGTAATCAAAGCCAAGGGATATGTTGGCGGATTTGATTGTCATTCGGCGTTCCTTCTCTATCTCCTCGTAGTTGGTGTATAGGATATCGCCTGCTATCGAAGGGGAAATGAGTCCCGCCCTTGCAAGCAGTGAGTCGGTCAGCGCAGTCTTTCCATGATGCACATGGGCGATTATCGCTACATCGCGGATGCACTTGCTGTCGCTCATTATCTTGGTTATTTCTTCTACAACATACTCCTTTCTAACCATAAGAATCATCAGGTTATCTCGCGCTCTTCGCCATCCTATCCTTGTCGTTCTTGATGCGTATAGCGTAGCTGTTGACATCCCCTCTTGCTGCCATCATCAGTTCGTCTGCCAGCGCCTCGGCAATCCTCTTCTTCTTGTTGAATGCGCCGATTATCGATGCAAGCGCCACATTCTTCAGCGCTATGTCCAGCCTTCTGCTTGCGCTAATGTCTACCGATATCGTAGATGTAGTGCCTCCTTGTCTGATTCTCGTTGTGTCTTCTATCGGAGCGCTGTTCTCCAGCGCAGTCACGAGAATCTGAATTGGATTTGAATTTGTCTTATTTTGGACTATCGCGAACGCTTCGTTGACTATATGTATGACCTTTAGCTTCTTGCCTTGCAGACGGCCTTCCGTCCTTATCACATGGCCGCCCACCTTTTTGCCTGTCCCTCCTCTCATCAGCGAGTTTACCAGACGCTCCACGACGCTGATTTCAGCCTTTGAGAACATCTTCTTGCTGTTGTTCCTGAATGTGGAGGGTTGGACCAACGGTTTTAGGTTTATGTAGCTTTTAAGGCTGGGATCTTTTACCTCTATCTCAGAATAGCTGTACTTCCCGAAAAGCAGCTGATTGTTGAACTCCGTGTATGTTTTGACTGGCTTGGGCACAGGTACTGGCGCCCTCCTTCTCTTTGCCTGTTGCTGTTGCTGCTGCTTTTCCTGCATAATAATCATCTCTTTGGCTTCTCTCTCTTCCCTTCTAGTATTTTCCTTAGGTTCGTGCCGTTGACCTCAACGACCTTGTATCTCATGCCGGGTATGTGACCCATCTGTCCTCTTTGCGAGCCTCCGAGCCCCTCTATAGTTACCTCGTCATGCTCGGCTATCTGCTCTATTCCGTGGTTGCCGGGCACGAACGCACCGACTAGCTTGGAGTTCTTTATAAGCTGCACCCTCACGCATTTTATCTGGCCAGAACTTGGTTGCTTCTGTTCCACAGCGAACGTCTTGAGGACTATGCCCTTTGCGCGCGGGACTACCCCGACCGGGTCGTACTTTGCCTTCAGATTGAAATAGTCTCTCTTGAACGACTTCTTAAGAAGGCGCTGATGTTTTCTCTGTCTTACGAGCTTTCGAGCAGCAAATTCACCGTTTGGCATAAGATTACCTGATCAATATTTTTCCTCTAGTATCTTTGAGTTGCCTGGATCTACGACGGCCACGGCCGCCACGGAAAAGGGCTTACCGCAAACCGTTCCAAGCGCCATTGAGTCAGCGTCGTAGACGATTACGGGAATCCCAGATATGCCTGCAAGGTGCTTTATGTCGTCTAGGGACGATTGATCCAACTTTGAGGATACTACTATAAGTTTGGCGGAGTCTGATACGATTGCGCGCGTCACATCGCGCACGCCTACCGCTGTCTTTCCGCTATCCACGGCGAGCCTTATGTCATTGACAAGATTTGCCATTCAGAACACACTTTTGCTGTTCGCACAGCGGCATGCGCCTGCGCGCAACATTACCCTCGTAAAACACAGAGAGATAAAAGTATAAAACACATTCATTATTTTGCAGAAGGGTTTATATAGATTTGTGACTGGGAGCTTAGTTTACAAACTGGTGGCTGCAGCCTGCATTCTGGTTCACGCCGCTCAGCGCAAGCTTCACATAACCTAGATATGGTATAGAGAATATCACCTTTCCATCTATCTGGGACGTGTTAGGCGGAACGTTGATGTACTGTATATCGAGGCCGGGATTGTTGTCGCCTTTTGTGAGCACGTAATATGTGCCGTTCGCATCGAGTATGGCGTACGCTCTGTGCACAACGTATGTGTCACCGGCCGCATAGAAGCTGTCGTTCTTGACTGTCCTATATACTATTATGCTGTTGTTGAGGTTCGGATATATTGTCTGGTTTGCAACTGTTATCGAGGCAAGGGCAGCCTCCTCTGCGGTAGTGCCGTTAGTATATCTTATCTGGGATGTGCCGCAATTGAAGCGTATAAGGCCCGCCTGCTCTGGATTCAGATAAGAACGGCCGGTCTTCTTGTTGTATGTGTAAAGGCCGACCGCGTATCCCGGAAGCACGTACTGCGACACCACACCCGGATTAGACGGGTTGAACGCAACGCACTCGTATGAGTTTGACGTGAGGTTAGCAATAAATCTGGTTGTCTGCGCGGCATTTACGTTGAGCAGTGGAGCGGTAATGCCGGTTATTGGAACGCTCTTGACGAATATCACATCTCCGACATGGAGCGTAGGAAGCATCGAACAGCTCGGTACCACATCTATTGGGGAAGTGTTTCCGAACGCAAGTATAAGGCCGAGCCAGGCAATCCCGATTATCAGGACGACCGCCCCAAGCTCAGCGAGTGCCCGCCTTCCTGTGCCGCTCCTCAGCATGTTGATTATCTCTAGCGCGATTATGACTATGAAAAGTATTAGAAGTATAGGACCTGTGAATCTTACAAAGATGTACAGGGCGGCAAGGAGAATAAGAAGCAGGTAAAGCGGCCAGACTGGAATCTGGGGCTTAGAGTCGGACCTTTTGGCTGGGGCTGCCATCGGCTGCGCCCTGGCCGCTTTGTTCTTGTGTATACTTAACGTTCGCCTTTTTTCTGCCATGCAATCATATGTGCTCTATCGCTTTCTCCATTATGTTCATCCCTACGGCTTTTGAACCATCCGCCCCTTTTGTGACTCCTATTATCGTATCTGCGCCAGATATCATTATGTCGTTGTGGCTCACCACTATAAACTGTGCCATATCAGACATGCCCTTAAGGAGCATGGAGAGCTTCTTCGAGTTCTGCTTGTCTAATGATGCATCTATCTCATCAAATATGTAGAAGGACATTGTGTTCCTCATAAGTATCGAAAGCACTAGTATAATTATAAGCAGAGAGCGCTCTCCTCCAGACTTTCTCTCCATTCTTTCCTTGTTTTTTCCGTCCGAGACTTCTATCGAAAGATAAGATTCGAACGGAGAGGAAGGATCGCTCAATACTAGGTATGCCGTTCCGGGCTCTCCGAGCTTTGAATAAAGGCTGCGGAAGTTCCTGTCGATGGAGTTGAATGTATCCGTAAATACCGACAGTTTTCTGGATTCGATCTCTGATATCATCCGCAGCACTGACTCCTTCTCGCTCTCTAGGGTCGATATCTTTGCCTCTGCATCTTCCACTTCGATTCCCTTTTCCCTGTACAGCTGCGGAGCCATCATGTTAACATTGCCGAAAGACTCGATTTCCCGCTTCTGCTCGGCGAGTTCTTTCTCCAGAACCTGCATGTCGCCGTCAACCTTCTTCGCATCTTTGTATTCGAAAAGCTCCGCCTTTATGTCTGCGAGCCTTGTACTGAGCTGTGAGCCGGTCACCTTCAATTCTGTAAGGGCGCGCAGATGCTCGTCGACCATTGCAAGCATGCGCCCCTTCGAGGCACCGGCATCGTTTATCCTGCTATCTATTTCGGATAGTTCTGCGTACCTCTTCCCGGATTCGGAATCGAAGCCTTTTATCTTGCTTTCTATTGAGGAGCGGCGAAGTCCGAGCTCTTTCCTTGACTCCAACATCCCTTTAATGTCTGAGGAGAGCTTTGATGTCTCATGAACGAGAGTCCGGATCTCTTTTGAGAGGCGCGCTTCGCTTCCGTCCAGCATCTCTAGCTCCTTTGATACAGAGGCCTTTTCAAGGTTGTATTGGTTAAGCGCATCCCTGATTTTGACTGGGTCTTCCTGTTCACCTTTTTTGACAGGCATGGCGGATCCGCCAGGAACAGATTTGCTTGTGATCAACGAGTAGAGAGAGGAATTCTCCGTTTCCAGCACAGCGCACCTATCTGCAAAAGAATCGCGTTCAGATATCTTGTTAAGGAGAACAGCGGAGTCCGATTCTGACAAGGAAGCTAAGGAGGCAAGCTGTTTTTCAAGCGCCTCGGCGCGCCTCTTTGAGTCTGATAGCCGCTCTTTCGCGTTCTTTGCGGCATATTGCGATTCTATCTGGTCGCGCTCTGCGTTGGAGAGCTCTGCTCTTGCCTTATCCATTCTTTCATGAACGTCAGCCTCTTCTTCAGCCGTCCTGGCGATCGTTACATTCAGCTTCTCTAGTTCCAAGTAGAGATGACCTATCGGAGCATAGACCTTTATGCGGCCGCCGCTTACCACCCCGGATTGTTCCACTAGTTCGCCTGTGAGCGTCACATATCTTGAATTGCCTATGCCGCTGCGTTTTGCCTCATCTATCGTTTCCACTATGTTGGTGTTCATAAAGACGAAGTCCATCGCTTTCTGGACAGTCTTCTCGAATGAGACAACGCTTATCAGCGGCGTGCCCCTACCCTTTTCTGCTCTGGGCGAGCGTATGTCCGACAACGGTATGAAAGACGCGCGGCCGATCCCCCTTTTCTTAAGTATGGATATCGCTTTCGAGGCTGTATCTATCGTGTCTACGACTATGTAGTTAAGCCTGGTTCCACACGCCGCGCTGACTGCCTGCGCATACTTCTCGTCATAGCTGCAGAGTTCATATACCCTGCCTACCACGCCAGCCAGTTCTGACTTTAGCAGTTGGGTTGTCTTTTCCAGATCGCCGCCGCGGACCGCAATCATCTCCCTTGTCTCTATTATCTTTCGCTCTGTGCCCTCCTTAACTGATAATAGGTCTTGCAGTTTCCCGGAAATTTCAGATAGGCGCTTTTTCGCCTTGTCCACGGCAAGCGTCCGTTCTTCAAGCGAAGATGCGCTGTATGCTGCGGTAGCTTCGGCGATAGATTTATTGACGGCGCCCAGCTCTTTGTTGAGGTATGCCCTTTCCTGTTCCTCGCCGCCGAGCTTTAGCTTGTATTCTTCTATCTCAGCAGACAGTTCTGAAATCTTCTTCCGGTAATCGGCTGTTGCGGTCCGGTTCTTTTCGTACCTTTTAGTTATGTCGACATTTTCCCGCGCACTGAGCGACTCTGCGGCAGAGAGCCGTCTTTCTAGGTCAGATATATTTTTCTGGATTGTTTCGATGAGGTTCCCCTGCTGTCCTTTTTTTGAGACAGTTTCTGAGAGTTCCTTCTTTAAGCTCTCGAGTTGCGATAGGGATTTGGTGTAGGCAGCGCGCGATGCCTCTATCTTAGAATCAAGGACCGCTATCTCTTTTGATACCGACTCTGCATCTCGATTGTGCCTACTTACCTCTATCGAATGCTCGTTCAGAGACTTCGATAGCTTTATCCGCTCCTCGGACAGCTTAGAGATCTCTGAATCGTGGGCGATGGTCTTCTCTCGCAAGGATTCTACCTTCTTCTCAAGTTCCGAGACCTTTGATACTGTTTTCTCGTATTCAGCCGTGAGCCTAGACTCCCTTTCAAGCAGTATCGTATAGCTTATCGACTTGACAGAATCTTTTAGGAATGCGTATCTTTCTGCCGTCTCCTTCTCTTTTTTCAGTTCTTTTAGGAAGCCAGCCCGTTCTGAGAGGATGGATCTTGCCGTAGATATCCTCTCTTCTACCTTCGAAAGTTCCGAAAGAGCGGCTGTCTTCTTCTCTTCGAACTCTTTTATTCCTGCAGGAATGTCTATAAGGGAACGGATCTCCTTTTTGCTCATATGCATTATCCTTCCTATCTCGTCTTGAGTTATAGTATTGGCTTCTGTAACGTAACTGTTGCTTGCCTTTAAGGCACTTACGAGCTCTTGCCTCCTTACCCTCTTCGAATTCAACTTGTATGACACTTTGTTGTTGCCCCGTATTGCGCGGGCAACATCCACACCTATCTCAGCTATATGAACGCTGGAATACGCCTTTATGACAGGAGTTTTCGCAGCGGATTTTGTCTTTTTCACGTTAGTAGAGTTAACTAGGTCTTCGACGGATTGCGCCCTCATCCTCTTCAGGGAAGACTCTCCGAGAGCAAATAGCAGGGAATCGCATATCGTGGATTTTCCGGAGCCGTTAGGCCCTACGACACAGTTGAACCCTTTTCCGAACTTTATTGTGGCATGCCTGAACGACTTAAAATTATGTATAGTGACCTGCTCTATGTAGGGCATCGTGAAACACCAATCGCACTATTGTTTATTCTCGAAGTTTTTATAGCTTTTGCGATGAATGGAGCGCAAGCACATATTCAAGGTGCTGTCTCGTGACAAGTCCCCGGATTGATGCCCCTTTCAGCACTACGGCGCCGGGAGCCTGTTCCAGCCATATCGCGTTGAGTATGTCCTTTACGCTGGGATTATGGGAGAGAGCGGGGATCTCGGTTCCGAAATCAGATATTTTGGGAGCGGAAGAACGTTTTTGGGAGAGGCTGATTTGCACTTTGGAAACCATGAAGTATTTTCCGGAGTTCTTATAGAGCACTGGCTTTAGAACGCCGTCTTTTGCGTATTTGTGAAGCTCAGACACAGGGTCTGAACCTTCAACCAGCACATAGTCCTTGCTCAGGATGTCGCCTATTTTGACGCGATCTGCGAGTTTGTTGGCGTAAGAGGAGTAAAGCTCGGCTTTGTTTCCCGCATATATGTAGAATGCCACGATTAAGAAAGAGAAGGAAAGAAGAAACCTGTATGATTCGCTCGGACCAGGCAGAAACAGCGAGATGATGGCAAGGGCAAAAGAGCCGAAAGCGAATGCGCTGCTGATTTTGGACACAAGGAAAGTAGCGTCCGACTGATCCCTGAATCGCTTGTACCTGGATTGCAGGAAACTCCTAAGTATGCGGCCGCCGTCCAGAGGGAATGCAGGGATTATGTTCAAAGCTCCAAGGAGTATATTGACTAGAAAGAGGAGCTGCACAAAGGAGTGGATGTAGCCTGAAGGCAAGAATATGACGATGATACCAAGGATTCCACCCATGAATATGTTCGAGAGGGGTCCGACTATTGATATGCGAAACTCGAGCTCGGGAGTGACCTTGTTCATGTCTATAAGAGAGCCGCCGCCGAGAGGATATAGCACTATGCGCTTTACGCCGATTCCATTCCGTTTGGCTGTGACTGAGTGCGCAATCTCGTGAATAGTGACAAAGGCGAAGAGCAGAACGATGTATGCAAAGAGGGCGGGGGATATCAGAGAGAATATCAGAAGAAGCACGAACGTCCAGTGCAGCTGCAGGGGTATCCCGAATATTTTGCCTATTACGGGTGAGAATCCGGCCATAATATCTTATGCAAGCACCGAATAATAAACTTAACGCACAAATAGACGCATGGAACGGAAAGGAGACAGAAGGGTGGGCGGACAAATACGATTTGTCTATGAGGAGCCGGCAGTGGTAGTCGAAGATGATGGGAAAAGATATCTGGTAGTAGGGGACTTGCACATAGGAGCAGAGAGGAGGTTCAGGCAGAGAGGGATAAACATATACAAGAACGAGGAAAGGATGGCCGATAAGATAAAGAAAATAGCGAAGGAGTTCAAAGCGGAAAGGATAGTGTTGTTGGGAGACATAAAGGAGAGCATACTTTATCCGGACGTGCAGGAGAGAAAAAGCATAAAGGATTTCTTTTATAGATTGGAAGGGATGGAAATGGAGGTATTGAGGGGCAACCACGATGCACATCTGGATGAGATAACAGGTAGAAAGGTGTCAGATGAGTTCATGACGAAAAACTTTGCGTTCCTTCACGGGAATAAGTGGCCGACAGAAGAGGCGATGATGAGAAGAACGATAATATCGGGCCACAGCCATGTCGCGGTGGAAACGGTGGACAGGAACGGAGCAAGATACATAGAGAAGGCATGGCTGATAGCTGGAAGGGGCAGGGAGAAGGGCGGCTACAAAAAGATAGAGGCAAGGGAGTTGATAGTCATGCCGGCGTTCAATGAGCTGATAACTGGGTATCCAGTAGGAAAGAAAGAGAACGGAAGAAAAGAGGGGATGAATCCGCTCCTTGGAAGCGGGATATTCTCTTACAGGAATGCAGACATATTCGGCATAAGCGGTAGCTACTACGGAAAGGTAAAAAGTAAGGAATGATGGGTTTAAAAACCTTTTCAGACATAGGTAGACGGTGTAAGGATATGGATACAATTGGAGGAACTGGCGAGCACGGGTTTACCCACTAATAAGATTAAGTGTACCCCTCTTTATTGACCGGGGGTAGATTTTTTCCTGTTTGAGTTATTTGGTATTGTAGAGTGTACATACTGTCGAAGTTTCTATAGCATATTGAACCCAGTATGATGTTTGATATTCTCAGCTCGCTTATTTCGATACCTTTCGTCTTTGATATTATCTCTCTTTTTATCTCTTCTAATTCTGATTCTTCCGATATCTGTGTAAAGAGCAAAATACTGGTTGGATAAAATGTAACAGTAGATATTGAGTACCTATTTGTTACGCCGTGAGTGGCATTTATTATTTCTGAGAAAAAATTTATGCGAGAATTATCATACATCTCCCCATTTGTTATTTTTACAATTAGTATAACGTTATATTTTTCATGTCTTGTAATGTTTATCGTTATTCTTTTTATTATGCCTTTATCTACCAGCCTCTGATAGATGAATCTAGATGTTCCAATGTTCAATCTATTATTTTGGTCAACCTCCGCAAATGTAGTTGTGCCATTTTTATTCATATCCCTCATTAGTGCGACCTCTTTATCTGTAAGCTCCCCAGGAGCAGGTTTGGTTGACTCTTTTGTCTTTTTCCATGTTATCTGGCCAAGCAGATCAAAGAACTTGTCTCTCAGCGGGATGAAGCCGTATGTAATTGAGCTTGGGGTTGTGTACCACTCTGTATCGTACTTTTTCATATCGGTTGCAGACATGATAAAATATATAAGACGGTCTAGTAGATTGTTGTTCATAGAGAACAGGTATATTGCCAGATGGTAATCTCCTGTAGTTGCAAGAACTTGCTGCACCTCCGGTATACCCTCCAATGCCATTTTTATCTCGCTTATTGAAGGTGCTTTTCCCTTAAATCTTACAAATGATATGAAGCCGGTAAATCTTATCTTTGTCATATCTATTTCTGGAAGATACTTTATATCGTATCTTTTCTCTAGTTTCTTTATTGCGTATTCTGTCACACTGTTCTTGAGTCCTGCAAATTTTGCTATCTTCTGTACTGGCGCTCTGCCATTCATGCTCAAATATCTTAATATCTTTAAATCGTACTCGGATGGTTTTGAGTCTGCATTCTTATCCGTATTTATTTTTTCTTCTTTTTTCTCTTTTTCTCTGTGCCTTGCCGGCACGAGTATCCCATCCTCTGTTATTATACCTAAATATACCACCCTGCTTCTGTCCGCTTTTCCGCTCTCTTTATCTCTCTTATACTCATAAAGGAGGTATTTCCCCGCTTTCGACCTCTCTATCTTTAAGTAAGGGCTATACTCTGTCTTTAACCTCTCTACGACCCTCTTTACACCTTCTGGAATGCTCGGCATAGTAGTAAGTTGAATGGAAGCATATAAAAACGTTTCTTATTATTTTATTGGCAAAATTTCAGATATAAAGAGTATACCCCTGTTAAATTAGCAAATTTTTCTAAAAAAATATAGATTTACTGTTTTTCCTTATTTATTTTACGTTTTTGGATTGATTTTTTAAAGAGCACCCGTATATACGAGTTTGTCCATATATTATATTGGTATTGGGATGGGGTTAAGTATGTCTGATTGGGAGGCTTCTACATTGTACTGGCCGTACCTTTCTTTTCTTACCCACTACATTACCAGAGAGAGGATCCATAGTCCTACACCCACACAGGCAGCCTTGCTGCCTGTCTCCTCCTCTCTCCTCTTTCTCTTACGTTAACTAACTTTGGGATGAAAATGGATGAGAAAAAAATATCTTTCCTGAAAGCGTATGTCAGGATGAAAATAAGGACAGACCCGAACGCCCGCAGTTTTTTGGAGGACGGGACTGTCACTATGGATGGTAAGTGTTACCATCAGTATTTCTTCCTAGATCCTCAGGATGCGGATCCTCCGCGTCTTGCCAATCTAGTCTACCTTAATGGTGAGTCTGTCGAAAACGTTTATACCGAGAAATCAAGGAATGGTATACGCGTAAGAGTGAGCTTCTTCGGTCCCAAGCCCAAAAGGTTTGACTCCGGCCTAAAGAAGATTGACAGGCGTTACGGCACACTGATAACTTACAGGGACTGCAAGTTCAGTGAACGCGACCTTGCCTGACTTTTTAGAATGTATTTAGGCATTCTCTGTCATACTTGGATATCCCTTATCACTGTTATAGGGATTACCCCTTTCTCGTACTCCAGCTCCGCCAGGTCTATCGGGTCTGTCATCCCCTTTGGCACCTTTATTATCGGCGGCGCACCGTATGCCAGCTGCAGGGCCCTTGCCCCTATTATCCTTGCCTTCTCGAATTTTGTATACTCCACTCAATCACTTATATCGGATTTGGCTTGAACCTCTCCTTCACTACATCCATCTCCTTTCTTACTCCTTGCACCCATTTATGGTACTCTGCAGGGCTCTTTGGATAGTTAGCGTATATCTCATTCATCTCCTTCATCTTATTGACTGAGTAAACCAGGTTCCTGAACGCGTTTATGTTTGTCGCTCCTTTCAGCACAAGCTTGAACTTTGTCGACAGACTTAACTCTGGAATCTTTCCGAGGGTCAATTCATTCGCCTCGTCAACAGTCAGGAATGTCCTTATCCCATAGTTTATCACATCGTTGTTGAGCGACTGCAGGTATATCCTAAGCACCTCCAGGCCTGCCGTCTTCTTTCCGTATTCCTGATTAAACTCTATGTTGTATTTCCATAGCCTCTCTACAGATACGTCATTTGCCTCGGCCGCTTCTGCGGCGTTCTGTCCTGCGAGTATGCCAGATATGAGTGCCGGCCCTATCCCTCCCGCGCTGAGCGGATTCGGCATGACCATGCTGTCTCCCGCTCCTATGTAGCCATTGTACACAAGACATTCCAACTGCCTCCTTACGGCGACGGACCATATCCCCTTTCCGTTGTTGTTCTTGTTGTACACCCTTACGTTTTTTAAGACAGGGTTCCATTTTATGTATTCGTCTATGAGCTTCTGCAGGGAGTCGTTCTTCTTGAGCTTCTCGTTCCTTATCTGAAGGCTTCTTCTCTGCACCCCGAGCCCTACATTTACCTTATTTCCGCTCTTTGGAAATACCCAGCAATACCCTCCAGGGGACATGTACTGGTTCAAATGTATCAGCGCGTTGTCCGGATCATAATACTTAAGGTCGTAATCTTCCGGAGCATCAAACTCCATTATGTATCTGCCTGTCGACTCCACATCGTCTATGTCTACCTCTTTCTGCACATACTCGTTGTTTGGCAGCCTTCTCCTCAGCACTGTCGCTATACCGAGAGAATCTATCACAAGCCTGGCTTTGTATTCCTTCCTGTTTTTCTCCTTATCCCTTCCAAATATACCTGTTATCCTGTTTCCGTCCAGCAGAGGCCCTTCCACCTCAAACTGCGGCACGTACTCCGCGCCGCTCTTTATCGCAATATTAAGCAGTTTCGCCTCGAACTCTGGCCTATCTAGAACGTATCCCAGCCCATCAAACATGTACTTTGCTTCGAGGTCTGGCGATAACGCATATACACCGTTAACCTTCTTGTCGAGTTCTGGGCTGGAGAACTTTATGCCTGTGTTCTTTTCCACAAAATCTAGATGGGATGCTGCCACTGCGTCTCCGCATGTCCAACCCCAATTCGTCTTTTTTCCTACTTCAGACTCCACATTCCTATCAAGGAGCAGTACGCTTGCACCTTTCTTTGCTGCGACTGCCGCAGCAGTACAGCCGGCGAGTCCTGCGCCTGCAACTATTATATCATATTCATTCTTCATAGAAACACGAATAGACTTAGATATTCAGCAATATGACTAAACCAAAAATATTTAACCATTATGCAAGGTTGGCCATGGTCGAATCTGCCAGAAACGCGCCTTGCTGACGGCGGCCGCCTTTAATTACTGCTTTTTGAAAGTTAGGTCTGCGCCCACGCATCCTCGCTTGCAAGCCAGTGGCGCGCGAATCTTTCGTCGCGGCCCTGTATGTTTTCTAAGTCAGCTTTCTTTGCGTTTGATTTGGTTGCTGCGGCGCTGTCGGTCTACCTTTTTTCTTTTTTTACTGCCTTTATCGCTGTGGACTGTTCTCTGTTATTTTTGGTCGGCTTAAGGTAGAGCAGGCACTAACTGCGCATGAGGCTCTGCACGGAATTTGTCAGGAATGCATCGGCTTTGTTTCTTTCCTTAATCTTATTCTTTGACAGCTCTCCTGCTATTCCTGCGTCCTTCGCGGCTATTATCTTCAAGGTAACCGAATGGACGTTTTTGTTCTCAATTATATCTGACAACATCAATATCCTGAGTTGGCTGTCACGTGGGTACTCGTTTTGGAATAATATCTGCCTTGCCATATAGTCTAACGTGTCCGGATGCGTCTTCTCGTTCTTTGCAACATTAAGCTTCGCTACGGTTATTGACTCGCTATGCTGCACCGGGAAGTCCTGCTCCTTAAGATGACCGATCCTTACCAAGTCGGATGTGTTGTCGCCATTTGAGACAGCGAAAACCTGCTGCGCTGCGGTTATCGTGGTTTCGGTCCATTCTTTTGACTCTTTTAGCACATGTATCGCGGCTGCTAGCCCTTTCTCCTCTTTGCGTTGCATTTCTTTTGTAGCTATCATAGTATAACCTCCTTAGAGAATAAGAATATGCAGTCCGAGATATATAGCACTTTCGGGGTGCAATCCGAGATATATAGCACTTTCGCATACCGGACTATGTCCAATAACTTCTTCTTTTTCCTAAACGCCATGGCCATAAAAACCCACGATGCACGTACTTACTGTGATGCACACCCTTCTCTGTGCCTTTCTTGGACACAACTGATTATAGAATGAGGTCTATTTTGACCTATTTATCGGACATAGTCGTATACAGAAATGGGCAGGCCTATCCTGCCCAAACACCTTAGCGGCTTGTCTTTGTCGCTGCCCTTATCTTTTTCTTTGTCTCCTCACTTGCCGGCATTTTGTGGGCCGACTGCGCGTGCTCTACTGCTTTCCTTACCACTTCCTCTTCCGACTCAGCTCTCGCGCTGAAGTTGCACTGCATTCCCAGGTCTTTGCATTTGAATTCTTTTGGCATCTCACCACCGTATAACTTTCTTGGTGAAAGCATAAATTGGGTCTGATTTGGAGAAACGTATATAAACCTTTCAGAGCATAAATATCACGGTATCTCTATGTCGTGCTAATCTTTACAGGCACACGTATTTGAAAGCCAAAGCTTTGTGAAAATACCCATTTTAGAGAATGCCATCTGTGATATCTCATGTTTTTGAGATTGATTTGAGGGGAAGATATTCTGTACAACTTAAGACCACCTAGTGGATGGCTTGGCTGCAACAGCGATGAAGGCCGTGGCAAGCTGCGATAAGCCCAGGGTAGCCGCAAGTCGGGCTCTGAACCTGGGATTGCCGAATTGTACGCAGAAATGCGTATGCTGACGCGGGGAACTGAAAGATCTTAGTACCCGCAGGAAAAGAAAGCAATTGCGATGCGGTAAGTAATGCGAGTGAAAGCCGCACAGGGCGAACTGAATCCTGTCTTGCAAAAGACGTGGAGATGTGGGCAGCGTTGATCCAGAGTGCGAGTCGAAGGTTCTGGAAAGAACCGCCAAAGAGAGTGACAGCCTCGTAGATTAAACATGATGGACTTGCTGCAAGAGAGTAGCTCCCTCCGAGTAGCGGGAGTGAATATGGGGGAATTAACCTCCAACCCTAAATATTGGTTGCAGACCGATAGCGAACAAGTAGCGTGAGCGAAAGCTGAAAAGAACCCACACGTGTGGGATTGAAAAGATCTGAAATTAGGTGGTCAAATGCAGGTAGGGCACGAAAGGGACGAAGTGCGGCTAAGCTAATCTCGAGAGGGAGGCGCGAACCGCATGGACCAGTGTCCTATCTTTCTTCTGGAAGCAAGAGCCAGGGACTGTAGGGGTGTGGCGAGCCGAAAGGCGGAGCGAAAGCGAGAGTGCGCACCATGGGAGGCACAAGGTATGAAAATGCCTTAGTCACATCCTTACGACTCGAAGCCGTTGTGAACTACGCGCGTCCAGGACGAAGCTAGGCCAAAGCCTAGTGGAGGTCCGCAACCTGTCATGGCATGTCCTGTTGGGTGAGGTGCGTGTAGCGGCGATATACCATTCGAACACGGCAATAGCGAGTCCCCTCTGAAATATCTTAAGGATAGTTTTGGGCGAGTTCGCATATGCGGTAGAGCTACCGATTAGTGGGTACGGGGCAGCAATGCCTCGCTCACTTGTCAAACTCCGAATGCATATGCTGCGTAGACCCCAAGAGCAGGGAAGGCCGGGTAAGCCGACCTTGCGAGACTGTAAGAACAGAGACCTGGGTTAAGGTCCCTAAATCCTAGTTAAGTGTAAATAAAGCAGGAAGTGTCACAGACAGCCGGGAGGTAGGCCCACTAGCAGCCATCCTTTAAAAAACGCGTAATAGCGTACCGGTTGAGGCACTTCTATCTGAAAACATACGGGGCTAAACTAGGTACCGAGACCCAGGAGTGCGCAAGCACTGGTAAGAGGGCGTACAGCATGCCACGAAGTGCCTGCGAGAGCAAGCATGGAGCGTGCTGTAGTGAAAATCCTGGTGTTAGTAATAGCATATATGGGTGAGAATCCCATACGCCGAAAGCACACGGTTTTCTTAGCAACGTTCGTCAGCTGAGATTTAGTCGGTCCTAAGCCGCAGGCTAATCACCCGGCGGCAAAAGGGAAGCTGGTTAACATTCCAGCACCTGATGTGTAGGCATAATGGCAACATAAGGTGGATCTCTGACGGCTGGGGATAGGTCCGTAAGAAAGTGCAAAGGGCTGTGGAGTCTCGTTATGAGGAGAAGCAGCTAAATGAACTGTTGGACTGATTTCCTGGTCCCGTGAAAAGGGGATCCACAACGATCATATCAGCCCGTACCTAGAACTTCTAAAGGTGTTGCTGGCTTAAAAGGCCAAGGCGTGACGGAATAACCCGGGTTAGGGAACTCGGCAAAATAGTGGCGTAAGTTTTCGATAAGCCATGTCTGCTTTTGGAAAAAGCAGATCTCAGTTACAAGGGGGCAACGACTGTTTATCTAAAACACAGCTCACCGCAAAGCCGTAAGGCTAAGTACAGTGGGTGACGTCTGCTCACTGCCAGTACGTGAATACCCAGTTCAATGGGAGTAAGCGCTGGTAAAGAGCGGGAGTAACTCTGACTCTCTTAAGGTAGCGTAATACCTTGTCATTTAATAGATGACTTGCATGAATGGCGTAACGATTGTCCTACTGTCCCAACCCGGGATCCGGTGAACTCACTACGTGGTGAGTATGCCACGATTCCTCAATGGGAGATGAAGTCTCCATGAAGCTTGACTATAGCCTGTTGCTGTTGCTTGTCGTTATATACATAGCGTAAGTGGGAGCGTCGATGCATGCGTTGCGGCGCATGCGGAGCGATAATGTAACACCACTTATATTTCGGCATACGACTAACTTTGTGAAAAGGACAACTGCAGGTGGATAGTTAGATTGGACGGTTGCTTTCGATAAAGAAACGAAAGTGATCAACGCTCTGCTTAGGTGAGTTGGAAACTCTCCGTTAAGCATAAAGGCAAATGCAGGGCTGACTGTATACTTAAAAGCGTGGTATGCAGACTGGAAACAGGGGCTTAGCGAACCCTGATGGCCCGTTAATGGGGCCTCAGGCTGTCAGACAAGTTACTCTGGAGGTAACGGATTAATCGCCGGCGAGAGTCCACATCGACCTGGCGGTTTGATACTTCGATATGGGCTCGGGTTATCCTGGTGGTGTACAAGCTACCAAGGGTTGAGCTGCTCTCTCATTAAAAACCCACGCGAGCTGCGTTCAGTACGTCGCGAGACAGTACGGTAAAATCTATTGAGGGTGCAAGTGCTTGAGGATAAGATCCCTCTAATACGAGAGGAACGGGGGGTCGGCGCCACTGGTGTACCGGTTGTGTTTGCATTGCCGGGTAGCTACGCGCCAGATGGATAAGTCCTGAAAGCATCTAAGGACGAAGCCATACCCGAAACGAGGCACTCAGGGCGGTCGTAACAGACGACTTTGATAGGACGGGTGTGTAAACAGAGAGCTTTTGCGATCTGCGAGCATTCCGTTACTAAAGCCTTTCGTACAGAATATCTTCCCGCTTTTTGTGTTTGTGCGGTTGGAAGGTTAGCGTGAGCGAGGATTTTATAAACAACTATTTCTTCCCCTTTTTCTTATAAACATCAAAATAACGCTGTCCTCTTCGTATGAACTGCCTTCCTATCATTTTGGGCTCGAAGTACCGCTGTGTGAATTCGATAACCTTTTCTGGGCTAAATTTCTTACAGCTATATACGTCAACACTTATGAAACTCTTTTTTGAGAGGGTGTGTATCACTATGGACGATTCAGCAAGCGGCACCCAGCCGCTAAGCCCTGCCTTGTCGGGAAAAGATTTGCGGTCTGTCCTGAAAATTGATGGTGGAGACTGCTTTTTCATTCCTATGAAGTCCACCAATTTGTCAAGATAATTATAACAGTGGTCGAGTTCTCCGCATACTTCTGGCTTGCACTCATAGCAGTCAAGCAATAGCTCATAACCAAACACTCTTTCCTGCTTTTCTTTTTTGGCCATATCACAGACTAAACAACTAAGATTTAAAACGATATGTTTATTAGTAGGCAGTGGCTGTTGAAAATCCTATCGGAAGCTGTTCCGACAAACGTTTATTTATCAGTGAAGAACACCGAATCCAGAAAAATTGACCGGATGTCCAGCATCTTCTCGTGTTGCTGCCGACGGACGCTTTCAAAACACAACATTTATTAAACTCTTTCTTACCCATAAATTATATTGGTAGAAAGATGGACGAAAACATATCAATACGTGCAAGGTCAAACAGGCAACTGCCTCTGAGATTCGATGAATGGGATGAAGAAATAAAGATAAGAACTGAGAACAGGTCAGAACGCCAGGAATCTTATTCGAACGCGATGAAGATGGATATACTGCACCGCACAATAACAAAACCGATTCAGAAAGGCACTCTACAAGCAGAGGCGACGATCACACAACACACAATTACGACGATAGTTCAGGCAGACATGATCCATTTCCAATAGGTGGAAATGATAAATGGATATCAAATGATAAAAAAGATTGAAATGGCCGAGGATTTTTATACAAACCATTACCGACAAAGAATGTACAGGTTGGAAGCGGAACGCATGGCAGAGAAGATACGCGGTCTCAATAAGGAGGGTTTTAGGGAGTTCCAAAAACGCATCAACACATCAATCAAAAACCAACATGAAAAACCACTTGCTATTAATCAAAGTGTTTCAGGAACTTTGCCGAAGCTCCTATTTGAGAAGATAAGAGCAGAGGAAATATACTCGGCATTAGCTTTTGCGGAGGAGGTATCTACATCAAAAATCCTGAGGAATGAACACTCGGAGACGATAGATGAAAAGACTATAAGGGCATTGGCCCAAAAAATCAAAAAGTTAAGTGCACCGGCAATAGATGAATTATGGTTTAAGTCCGGTTTCATATATACAAATCATGGCAAAAACAAAGCCATAAGTGACGAGAGTATAAAAGAGATTAAAAGTTCAAACGAATCAGCCAAGAATTATCTAATTGCGCTCTTCACCGAAACCAAGATTGATACGATAAAAAATACTATCAGCGCTCTGGAAAAACAGAAAAAGCAGACCACAAGATAAGAAACAATCCAGCGACCTCTCCCCATCGCTCTGGCATTGGATAGTCCTGCTGCACGTTCTTCTTTTGTTTAGCAAATAAACTTACGATAAGCCTCCAAAAAGCCGAGAAAAACTGTCCATAAAGTAGGTGTTTTTGAACAAGGCGCGCGGAATCAGAAAGTTTAAAAGGCTCGAAGAGAATGTACCTTATGGAAAAGGCCGAAAAAGACCGAGAGATAAGAAGGTTTGTGGATAAGGCGGACTCGCTGAAAAACTGTTTTGTGCGCACCGCAAAATCCGAGATCCCTATAAAAGAGCTTGTCGGAAAGATAAACATGATGGGAGGGAAAACCGCTGTGCAGGTATTCGACCCTGATGCCGTAATCTCGGAGGCGCACCTTAAAGCCGCTTACCTTAACGCGATGCTGGCGTTTGATGAGGGAAGGAACATATCTAGGACGATGATGATGGAGATACTCCTTTTTGCATCGATGCAGAGGAAAATAGACGAGGCTGTAAGGATATCCGGCGCAAAATCCGAGAAGGGATTTGTCCTGTTCTGCGGCAATGGAAGCTTATATGAGAGGGTAAAGCCGCTGGTAGTTGCGCCGGTCCTGCCAAGGTTCTCCAAGGCACATTCTACTGCGGCGGCACATGTGCTTGGATTGCGCGGGATTGATATCGGGGAGATAATGGAAGGCATGGCAGCAAGCAGAGTTGACTGAAGAAGGAGAGAAAGAGAAAGAAAGAAAAAAGAATGGGATTATGGAAGTCAGGGCGCCTGGAGTCGTAAAGCTTTTTGGCGAGCACGCAGTAGTTTACGGAAAGAGGGCGATAGCCGCGGCAGTTGATATGTGGGCGACCGCTGTCGCCGAGAAGTTAAATGGCAGGAATATCAGCATATCGATGCCTGACCTGGACTTTGAATCGGAGTTCAGCTGCAGGGAGGCTGGGGAGGCATACGAGAGATACCTGTCGGAGGACATCGGAAAGATCGGAAAAGATTACGAAAGGCTAAAACTTCCCTACATGGTCATCATCGGAAGGCTCTTGAAGCTGACAAAGAATGGCACAGGACTTAAGTTGAAGATAAGTTCTAACATTCCTTTACAGAAGGGATTCGCGAGCAGCGGTGCCTGCTCTACGGCGGCAGCCATCGCCGCCGCGAAGTTATTTGGGGCATCTTTGGATTACAATGAAATCATAGACATAGCAAGGGATGGGGAGAGAATCATGCATCTCAACAAGAATGCTGGAGCGATAGATGTGAGCACGACATTTTATGGCGGAATAGTAAGCTACAAGGCGGGCAGCATCGCCAGGCATAATGAGATAAAGAATGGCATCGAACTTGTAATAATAGACACAGGGCCTAAGAAAAGCACTGCAGAGACTGTCGGGCATGTATCCGAGCTTTATAATAAGGACAGAAAGCATGCGGAGGAAATCCTCGCACAGATAGATGGCTGTAGTGATGATGGTCTGGACGCACTCAGAAAGTCGGATATGGCGCGCCTTGGAAAGGCGATGTCGCGCAACCACGAACTTTTGAAGATGTTGGGAGTCTCAAGCAAAGGGCTTGACTTGGCAGTAAGCGAGGGAATCGGGAACGGAGCGTACGGCGTTAAACTCAGCGGAGGCGGGGGAGGAGGCATAGCGATAGCGGTACCGTCTGATAGGGAGCTGCTTATAAAGACGATGAATGAGCTTGGGTTCAAGGCTTATCCGACAAAGATAGCAAAAGATGGCGCAGTCAGTTTCGTTGGCCCCGGATGATGATAGGATTAAAAAGGATCAAGGCGGAATTGTTTGTATGGACGAGCCGGTCACGGCGATAGGCATATCTATCGTTCTTGTGGAGTACGGTAGAAAAAGAGACGGGATGGTCAATACTCCCGCAAACTCTTCGATAAGCATAACGCTTGATGAAGGCTTAGCGCTAAGACATAGGTTCTGTTCTCAAAGATGATTGGCAAGAATGATTATTGGTGGTTTGATGGACAAGGGTTTTGGTTTGAATAATGGCGAAATGCCTTTTGTGATACTGTGTTTGGGGTTGATTTTCTTGGGGATATATTACCACAATACCTTTATTATGTATCTCGGGATAGCAGCTGCGGTAGTTATTGTGATTGTGGTGCCAATAGCAGTATTGGTTATAGCACCAGCCGGGCTGATTTTGGCTGACAAGGGAATCAAGATAGCAGAAAAGTTAATTGATCTGAAGCAGTTAAAGGTTGATCTGGAGGCTGCTGCAAAGAAGAGCACGGCAGGAAAAGACAGGGATGCAGCCAAAAACATCATTATAAACACAAAAGACTGGGAGGATATTTGGAAAAAGGTGTTTGATAAGGGAGAGTACAAAAAAGTTCGGCCGTCAGGAATAAAAAGTTGATTGGAAAACTCCGAAAATCGGGAAATCCATTTCGACAGAGGTATTAAAAATGATAAAGAAGATAGGTAATGGCATGGACAAGACAAAGACCCAAAAGGTAGGTGCGGAAAAGATACACGCGAACAGGATAAAATCAGAAGAGTCGCTCATATCAAAGATTGGGAAAGGCACGCTCAGCCCGGAGCGGGCGCTGGATGTGATTGACATGCAGTTAAAATTAAGGGGAGTGTGGGATAAGGCTATTTTAAAGCTCGTTGACGATAAAAAAACTGGCGCAGAAAGCATTGATAGGATAGCGCGGAACGAGGCATACCCTGCCCAGGTCAGAATATGTGCGCTACTTAGGGAGGATGCCTGGATATCGACCATAAAGAATGTGGCGAACAGCTCGAAGAGTAAGGTTCTGAGGCTGGCTGCAAAAAAGAAGATGGAACAGATGATAATGGCAGAGATGTTGAGAAAAGTCCACTCTCAGGAATAGGCCCTGCCCACGTATTATTAAACTTCTTGCCTATTATTCATCGATGGACAGTGGCAGTTTCGATATAAACGAGAAACTCGGGGAGTTGCCAGTTGAGCTAAGACTGAGGGCAGTAGACAGGCTCAAGATAGAGCGGCTGAGGAGGAAGAAAAGCCTTGCGTTCAGACTGTTGCTCATAATGGCGCTTATAGGGCCGGGCATACTGGTCATGATAGCTGACAACGACGCTGGAGGCATCATAACGTATGCACAGACGGGATCCATCTTCGGCATAGGGTTCTTTATACCGCTCATGTTCCTGATGGTGCCTGTCGCATATTTTGTGCAGGAGATGACGGTAAGGCTCGCCGCTGTTACAAGGAGGGGCCATGCCGAGATGATATGGAAAAGATATGGGAGTTTCTGGGGGGCATTCTCATTGATAGACCTTGTGATAGCGAACACGCTTACCATGATAACCGAATTTATAGGGATCACATTCGGCATGAGCATATTCGGCATACCATCTCTTTATGCGGTGATCATGGGCGCTGCTTTCGTTGCTGTAATAATGCTCACGCTCAGGTACCACAAGTGGGAGCGGGTCAGCCTGATCATCGCTTTCTTCAACATGATATTCATACCGATAGTGCTGTTCGCCAGGCCCGACTGGTCCATGGTGGCAAACACCTTTCTGAACTGGAACGTGCCAGGGGGACTTAGCGCCATCTTCATATATGTGCTTATAGCAAATGTGGGAACCACGATTGCGCCGTGGATGCTTTTCTTCCAACAGAGCTCCGAGGTAGATAAGGGGATAATACCGAGCGACATCAAATCCGGAAAACGCGACACTTTCATAGGCGCGTGCATAATGGGCACTGTGGCAATATCAATAATAATATTGACAGGGACGCTGGTGTTCGGGGCACATCGCGTGGGAAGCCCGGCAAGTTATGACATAGCATTCATTCTGCAGACCATAGCAAGCAAGGTAGGGATGCTTCCAGTGAAACTGTTTGCGCTGGGAATGATCGATGCTGGGACTATTGCGGCCATAGCGCTGACAGCCAGCACCTCTTGGGCAGTTGGAGAGGCGTTCGGTTGGCCCAAGAGCATAAACCTCCCCTTTGCAGCGGGGCGGAAGTTTTACATACCCGGACTTGTGAGTATGCTCATCGCAGCGTTCATAGTCCTTGTACCAAAGGCGCCGCTCGGTTTCCTGAATCTCACCGTGCAGGTCATCGCATCCATATTCATGCCGGCGGCACTCCTGTTTCTGCTTCTGCTTGTCAACGACAAAACGATTATGGGGAAACATGTCAATAAGAGATGGGAGAATGCTGCCATAGTGGGAATAATGCTGATGCTTATAGCCATGAGCGCACTCTATGGAATATCTGTGGTAATGCCAAAGCTGATATAGGTGGATATATGCTCGATAAAAATGAATACAAATTTATAAAAAACGAAGGGGATTGGAAAAGGTTCCTGAAAAAAGAGAGAATAAAGGATTATTCGAGCATAAAGGTAAGGCGCGCGAAGATGAAGGGATGGGCGCAGTTTGCCTTCATACTCCTCAGGATTTACATAATAATAATGCTGGCGATAGTCATACTGGGATTCTTGCATCTCGCATAGGTGGAATGATGATTAGACTCTCAAAATCTGTTTTCGGCGATGTATCGATAAAAGACGAGCCTGAAGACTTTGTTGTAAATGAGATAGCAAATAACGGCACATTGCTTGAAACAGACGCGCAGATAGATTGCAAGAAGCTCGTGGCAGACGGGGATGGCGAGAAAAAGTTTTCCGTTTTTGTGATGCAGAAAAGAAACTGGAACACAGCGCAGGCGCTGAAGGAGGTAGCAAGAAGGCTCGGAAGGGGCATGAAATCTGTTGGTTTTGCCGGAACAAAAGATAGGAGGGCGATTACGACACAGTTATGCAGTATATATGGCGCTTCGCCGGAACAACTTATGCGTTTGTCTATCAAGGATATAAAGATAAACTGCGCCTGCCTGTCGGCTGCGCCGATAAGGCTCGGAGAGCTTAAGGGAAACAATTTCAAGGTGAGAGTAAATGGATTGCCGGAGCGCGAGATCCGGCTCGAATACAAATACGGCGTTTTTCCGAACTATTTTGGAGAGCAGAGATTCGGGATGAGGAAGAATAATTCCGACGTAGGAATAATGCTGCTCAAAGGGGATATGGAAGGAGCGGCCCTTGCTTTCCTCACTGATACGCAGAACGAATCCGACGAGGAGGCGGTCGGGGCCAGGAACCGACTGAAAAGCGAGATGGATTTCAAGGCTGCGCTTTCGTACTTCCCCCGCCGCCTTAAATACGAGAGGAGCATGATAGATTATCTATCAAAATACAACGGGAATTACGCAAATGCGCTGAGAAAACTGCCGAGGCAGCTGCTCATGATGTTTGTGCATTCCGTAGAGGATAGGATATTCAACTCCGTAGTCGAGCGAAGGGTAGTTGAAGGCCCTGTAGAGCCGGTCCGCGGAGAAATGGTATGCCTTTCAGACGATTACGGGTTCCCGGATTATAAGCAGATAGCGAGATATGAGAGCGGGACGGGCTTCCCGGTAGCGAATCTCATAGGATATGATACAAAAGAGATAAGCGGATATGAGCTGGAAGAGATGGAAAAGCTCGGCATAGAGTTAAGCGATTTTAAGGTTGTGGGCATGCCGGAAATAAACTGCAAGGGCTCTTACAGAGCGATATTTTCGCCATACCGCGGCCTCTCGTGGAATGATGTAGAAAAGGAAATGCGCTTCTCCCTTCCGGCCGGAGGGTATGCAACTGTGTTCCTCAATGAATTCTTCGGCATGCGCGAGGCAACTTAGCTGATTAACGCGCCCCATCGGCTTTGCTCATAAATCTGCTCACAAATCCTAATTCTTGAGCAGAAGCAATAATTTATGAGCAGGTTTAATAATTTGTGGGCAGATATCTATCTGTGGGATTATGGGAAACAAATGTGCTCTATGTGGAAACCGAGAGAGCCACATATACATAGCGTCTAAAAGAACGAGAGGGAAGTCAGTATGTATTGAGTGCTTAAATGAACTTGATACACAGAAAGATAAGATGTATGAAGGCATTGCAGAACTGAAGGATAAGTTCCAAATATTAGCCCACGCTGCACGAAAAGGTGCTGATGCCTTCAAAGAGGAATTTAAGAGACAAATGTAGGCTCTATCTTCAACTCATACATGGCACTTATTAGGACAGTTATATTGTAGGCTATCAGCTTGCACAATAGCTCATTAGTCTGAGACACAAAGGTCTTGTTCTTTACACTATCGCCTAACTTCGCCTTTATTGCGTGAAAGGTAGTTTCTACGTTGCTCCTATTATGATAATGTTCCATGAACTCGTCGTTGTTCAACTGGAAGTAATGGAACATTTTGCGCCATAATCTTGCTCTGTTTCCTGTATTAGACATAGCAGTAGTATTGCTCCTATACGGTATGTATGCAGTTCCACCCATTGCTTGAACTGCATTATAGTTATTTATTGAATTGTAGGCTTTATCGGCACTTACCTCTTGCATATCAAAACCCATGTTAGCTACGTCTTGGACAAGGGGTATGAACTGCGGACTGTCAGCTCCGTTCTCATCCGTTATTACTGCACTAACTACGATATTCGTTGTATTGCCTGTAATAGCATGGCACTTTATCCACTTGTGCTGTTTCTTTGTATTGTGCTTCTTTTCGCAGTAGTCGCTGAACTGAGAAGTCCTAAACCCTGTGCTATCAGGGCTGAACTTTGTCTCCACACCCTTCAACGGCATGGTCGTGATATGCAGTAAATCCTGCAAAATAGGGGTTATGGTTATGTCATTCAGAGTTATGTTCACCACGTTATAACTCAGTGCTTTGGATATATTCCCCTTAACCTGTGCTTCTACATACCTTGACCTTGCCCTTCTGCTTGACTGCATAGAATAGACCTTTTCCACCGAGCAGTATATGGCGTCTTTTAACGGCACTCTCGGTCTTCCTGCACCCTCTTTCCTTATTGGCTCTGGGACATTCTGCACCAAATCCTTTAGCAGTTCCTTGAAGAGCCTTCCTTCTTCTGTCTGAGCCTTCGTATAGTTAGCCCAGTCTTGAGGATAAGTCTTCCTAATCGTGATTTCTGTGCCGCTATTGCCCTCGTTGTCAAACCACCTTAGAACCTTGATTTCCACAGCGTAGATGTGTTTACATGCCTGGCCTCTATTTTGGAAGTCTGGGCAACTGCACTTGAAGTTCTCGCCGAGCCTATTTACTGTGTAAGCTCCGCTTCCTGTCTGGCTTGGAACTATCCACTTGTCCAGTCCCTTCTTCTGTATCTGGACTGTCTTTGCGAGCTGTTCTCCCTTCTGTTTTCTTGCGTTCATACAATAATCTTCTAATTAGAATATATACGTTAAGATATATATACCTTCCTATGCTCTAATTAGAATACCGATGGATTTATATATCTATCTAATTAGAATACATAACGATAATTATGAAGCAAGTTGGAACTTTTAGAGTAAATGTGTGTTCGGGAACAGATACCAAAAAACTATCAGATGGCTCTACAAAGGAATACAGATATGGCAGCATTACAATTAGGTCGCCAAAGCTATCCGAATTTATAGGAAAGAAACTGATGATTAGAATATTCAAAGAAGATAAGACTAAGTAATAAAACTTCCTAACTCTCCCTTCAGTTTGTTTATCTCCTTGTTTGCCTCTTCCTTCTTGTCAAAGACATGCTTTATCCTTTCTGTTATATGCTCTCTTTCCTTAGGGTTCTTTGCTATTGGAAGGTATAGCTCCGACCATCTCCTTCCAAGATTGGGCAGGGTCGTATCTATGAATACGAGATTATAGAGCTGTTGTTGTGTAAGTGTATGTGAGAATAGATAGACCAAGTAATACGGATTAATCCCATATTCGTTGTCCTCTTTTACAACTCTGAATATTGATAGCTCCCTTGTAAGCAGAACTTCCTTATCGTAAGGAGATACGAGAGCAACGCTCCCTATCCTATAACTTCCTCTCCTGACATATAGAATATCATTTGTTTGAAGGTCTATACCTGACTTGCCTTTCTTTGCAAGATAAATACTCTTTGGTATAAGTGCTGTTGGGTTCTTATATATCTCCCAATTCACAATATCAGCGACACGAATGTAAGGTATTTCTCCCTTGCCCTTGAACTCAGAAGGCGGAGAGCCGTGTCCGTCAGAATGCTCTATTATCCCCTTGTCTATCAATTCTGACATCTTGACAAACTTCATGCCTTGCTTCTCTGCAACCTCTTTAAGTGTCTCTGTCCTTCGTTTCCAGTAGTATCTTGGCACGAAGACATTATTCTTTATGTCAGAGATATCAACTTCAAAAACATTAGTGTTCTTCGCATTACTCGGCGTTTGGAGTTCGCTTCTTATTATCTTTGTGTCGTTCCAAATCTCAGGAGTAAATGCTTGCTTGAGATAGTCGTATCTAAATAACTCTCTTCCGTTTGCATCATGTCCTATCTCTTCAGCAACCCCCATTATTATCTTTTTGTTTTAAGGCTATATTTTTTGCCTTTTATTAGGATATTTGCCTCAGAGAGCCTAATCCTCTACAGTATTTACATATGCAGGACAGTGCAGGAAGGGTTTTAAATACAGCGTTACCATATATTGCAGGAGGATGCAGGATGGAAACAACTTATGATATGCGTATAATTGGATTACCTGACGGATTAAAACAGGCAGTAAAAGAAAGAGATTTGCCTTTAGACGTTGCTGTTCAATTAGTTAAAATGCATAATCCCTTTGTAAACCAAAAAATGGTACAAATAATAAATAGGAAAAAGAAATATGAAAAAGACCTTTTGAAGAATGCCTTAGCGGCAGTTGCAAAAAGCAAAAATATGAGAAAGAAGCTAAATTTATTAAAAAAAACTGCTGAAGAAGGAATAATCTTATCTTCTGTATGGGAATTTGGAAATAGAGATAACTATGCCGGTGATTCTAATTTTCATGGAAATGCACCAACTCAAGTAGTAGAACAATGTGTATTACGATTAACAAAAAATGGTGATTCAGTAGTTGATCCTATGGCTGGTTCAGGAACAACTATTGACGTATGTAAAGCACACCAAAGAAAAATCAAAGCATTTGATTTGACTCCTACTAGAAAAGATATTATAGAAAATGATAGCAGACATATACCTGTAGCTACTCTATCAACTGACCTTGTATTTCTACATCCTCCTTATCTAGATATGGTTAGATATTCTTCTAAAAGTGAAGATGTTTCAAAGCTTTCACTAGATGAATTTTTAGAAAGTATGCGAAACATTTTAATGGAATCACAAAGAATCTTGAACAAAGATGGACATTTATGCATCTTAATAGGCGATTTGGTAAGAAAGGGCAAGTTCATTTCATTGTCAAGACGATTATCAGTTATTTGTGAAGAAATAGGTCTTGAAGATTGTGGTTATGCTGTTAAGATTACTAAAGATTCAGTTAGCCAAAGAAGAAGAGGAAAAGCAATATATGCTGAATTAGCAACGACAAATAATCTAAAACAAAATCACGATGTGGTGCTTTTCTGGAAAAAGTAAATAAGTTATTCTTTAATAAGTTTTTCAAGCTCTTCACGTTCAGCCTTCAACTTTAATCTTTCATCTTCTTCAGGACCATCCATATATTTTTTAACTACGTTATCATTGAATACCTGTACTCCATTATTACGGACAATTGCCATTCTTATCTTACCCCCTACTTCAGCATTAATACTTATTGTTTCACGCATGGCCTTAGCAACTAAAAAACCCATGGCTTCTTGAGATTGATTTCTATTGTATTCTTTAGAGAGAATGTAACGAGCTATAAGTGGCACACCTTCTGCAACTTTATCTCTATGCCTACCTGCGAAGAATAAGGTTGAACTTCTTAATATTCTTAATCTGGGTACACATCCTTTGCCCTTTTTATCAACTCCACCAACCAAAAAAACAATGTCTGGATATGCAGGATGGCCAGGTAATATTGTATCGGTAATATGACCCATTTCCTTTTTGCAAAAGTCACGGAAAAGAAGCACTACCTTAGAGATTCCTAAATTCTTAGAAAATCTGTGCTTTTCTTTAAAATCTTCGATTAATTGAACTCCGATTTCGGCATCTCCAGCAATTAAAACACAGGAATAATCTGTGAGTTGAATTAGTTTCTCCTCGGTTATAGATTCCATTCGTGAGCCATCTTCAAGGAAGGTACCCTTACTATCTGCTGCTAATACTACAAAATCTTTACCTTCCGCCCCGATAATAAGTGTCACATTAATCGCCCTTATGATTAATCCAATTTTTAACAATGTCTGAGATTAATCCATTAACATTTTTGTTTTTCTTGATAGCTAACTGTCTTAATTTGTTGTATTCACCATCATCCAAAGTTGTTATTACTAAATTTAGTTTATCTGTATTTTTTCTAGAGCTTTTAAGACGAGCTATTTGATTCGCTACAGGTGCATCAGGATTATTTTTTGCGTATCTTATCATATCCCTCGCATCATGCGCACTTAAGTCAATAATAGCAGTAGCGACTTGAATCTGTGTTTTCTGATTGTTTATAGCCAAGAGTCTCCATCCTAAATCTTGCGAAATCTTGCCGGAGCGTATAAGTTGCTTTATTTCTTCCGGTAATTTAAGAAGTTTAATTGTAGACCTTACCATTTCCCTAGATAGACCTAAGTTTTTAGCAACTTTCCCATCTGAACCATATATCAATTTAAGGTCGTTTAACTTCTCGGCTATAAATATCCAATCATTTTTCTGTTTACCTCTTCCAGAAAAATTAGAATACAAGATAGCCAATGTCTTATCTTCGTTAATCTTTTTATTCACTGGATCTTCCCCGTAAGTAGTTCTTAATTAACTCACTTATAAAGTCAGAAACATCAATTTTTGTTTTACTCTTCATTGTTATTCCTTTAATCATATCGAAGTCATTTCTTTCTACTCTAATTCTTATCGTAACCTTTCTTGTTGGTTTCTTCGATTCTTCTATTATTTGCTCGACCGTTGAATTGTCAGCCAAATCTGTACCCGCATCCAGCACACTTTCCCATTCTGGCTTTGTCATTCCGACCATGTATTCTGCAACCTTTACAATTTTTTGAGAGTTGGGCCAAAATGTTTCGGTCAAACGATATGCCTGGGAGCGATCTAACTTATTTTTATCTACAAGGTCTTTAACTTTATCAGGGATTATCCTATATGAAAGATATTTCACAACAGTCTGAAGCGATATTCCAACTTCTTCTGCAATCTTATTCAGTCTTTCTGATTTTTTATAGTTTGAATATTCCTTGTATAGTTCATCACAAACTCTAATAGTGTCATTATAAGGCAAATCTCTTCTGTTAATATTTTCCGAAAAGGAAATTAACAATTTAGTTTTTTCATTAATATTATTTATCTTTATAGCTGGAATGGTCGTATATCCAAGTTCTTTAAATGCATTATATCTCCTCTGCCCAACAATAATTTTGTATTTTTGATCAGTGCCCTTTTTAGTTACTACAATCGGGTGAATCAATCCGACTTTTTTGATACTGGCCTTTAATTCATCTAGACCCACTCTTCTATCTTCTTTTCTTGCATTTAAACTATCTATTTCTACTTCAGCTATGCTTAATGCAGGAATGAATTCCCTTTCTTCTATAGCATCTTGTACCATAATATCACTCAAATTTCCACGTATCCCTTTGATTTCTCCATTCTTCAAGGTTTATTTCATTGTTTTTTAATTTTCTATCCAACTCAGCAATAAATTCCCCATAAGCTTTCTGTTTAGCCGTATCTCTTTCGGCCTTCTGAACTTCCTGTTCAACCTTCTCCATGCTGTCGAATCCGTGTTTAATGGAAAAGTGTGCCAGTATATCTTTGACCTCTTTCTGGCAAATAGGGCAAAATCGCTTCGACAGAAACCCACCAAATATCCGAAATCCACAAATACAATATTAATTTAGAGGTCAAGGCCTTTTAACCTTATGCATTTAGAGGTAACATATGTAAAAGACCTCTAAAACTGACCTACTTTAAACTATTTTCAATCATTTGTTTCTCTTCTTCTGTTATGCCATAAACTTTGTAAATTATATTATTAAGATCATTTTCTGTTCGCTCAATGTTCTCCATTATGCTCTCCTTTTTAGATGTACTTCCATTAGCACTTTCATTTAATGAACTATAGGACGTAATTAGCTTTCTAACCAAATCTGATATTTTCTTCTTCTGATCCTCAGAACAGTTCATTATTGGAAGTATTTTTAGTTGAGGTGCTTGAAATTGGAAGTAACCTCCACCCATTCGTAGCCCTGAAAACAATTCAGAGTATATGAAGTTCATCAATTGCGAATTAAGAATAGCACTTAAGTATTCCAAGCTATATCCTTCCTTTGGACTATAAACGCAGTTAGTATTTAGTGATGCATATTCGCCTTTAACATCAAGAAATCCTTCTGGTTTTAATGCGATTTTAGCGAATATTATCTTGGGTGTATTATACAAGGTTTTCCTATTCTCACTAACTTTACTTAGCTCCAGCTTTGGTTTATTGAAACTCTTTCCTTTATTTTTAAGGGCATCAATACCATAAGTAGTTGAATACCTATCTATTGTACCTGTGTTGATTAGTTTTACTCCAGAGTTTTCACTTATAAATGCTGAATACTCATCAGCTTCTGAGGCCGTACTAGTGGCATTAACCTTCGCTACCTTCTCAAGTGGCTCTGCATTTTCAAATATTTTTTCTATTAGTTTTGCGTTATTTGAAAGTATTATGCCCCAGTTATACTCTGGTAATAAGGACAGTACTTTAGATGAGATCGTATGCTCCTTTTTGTTATGCATATCTTCAGCATAAATCTTCTCTATTGATATTGTATAGGGCTTTGTAGGTTTTTTATTTTGAATTACGGTAATTATGGGATAAACAGAAGGGTCATTGAAAACCTTAACACTAGAGAAATCAATTACTTTAACCAATGTATAATTTCTTGAGACCAGTTCTCTTAGTGCTACCCCATATGGAGAAGATAAGTACTTGTTAGGCGTAATAAACGAAACATAGCCTCCTTCTTTACAAAGTTTAAGTGCCTGTTCAAAGAATAGAATGTAAATGTCGTATGTTCCTTTAGCAGAATCGAAATGCGTTTTCCAATAGTTCTTTACCTTATCTCCCACCGTTTTTGATAGTTCTATTGCATTAATGTAAGGCGGATTACCTATTATTACATCAAACTTTCCATTATCCATTATAGATTTGAATTTCTCGGCCCACTTGAAGTAAAAATCATTGTCAATAACTTCATCTTCAATTAGACTGTTACCTACTTTTAGATTTTCTCTAAGTTCTGGCAGCAATGATTCATGGCTTATAACCATTTTCTGTTTAGTGTTAAGTGTAAGTAGTTTGAGATATACACTAAGTTTTGCTATTGAGATTGCTCTTTCATCTAAATCAACACCATATATGTTATTCTTTATTGTGTCAAGTTTCTTACTTGGTGAAAAATCTTCATATCCTTTAATCTGATCCTTATAATACGTATCAAGTTTTGCAATAGAACCTATCAAAAAGCTCCCAGAACCGCAAGCTGGGTCTAAGATTTTTAGCGATTTTATCTTGCTGCCCTTTTCTCTCCCTATTGTCTCCTCAACGATAGTATCTACAATATATTGTGGCGTATAGTAAATTCCCTGCGCCTTTCTTTTCTCATCTCCTCCTACTAACTTTTTGCCCTTCTGTATATACGCGAGATAACTTTCATAGATATTTCCAAGAACATTTACATCAACTGCGGCGAAGTTGTACTCAATGTTTGGTGCTGGTTTGGATATAACATCAAGTAACTTTTGGATAACGTTATCAGGTATGTCTATTTCTTCCAATTTAGATTTTTCATCTGGTTTTCCAAATATATCTGTATCAAATTCTTTTCTGTAATGAACAAAAACTTCTCTAACTTTTGAATAAACGTGTGTTGATGTATTTCTATAAATTTGTTCAAGTCTTTTTTCTTCTAACTCTTCAGCTTCTACCTTTTTTATAAAGATTAGTCTGTTTATTAGTCCCTGAGTTAGCTCTTCTTTTAGCGTATTATCAAATGTTTTGTATTCGTCATTTAGGTATCTAATCATTTTTTCTCTAAAGACGTTTAGACTATTTGACAAATCGCCAGTTATGTTTATCTGTTGTGTCTTATAATTTCTATTTTTCGCTTCTTTTTCAAGGGTTCCATTAAAGATATTCTCATCAGTGAAAAACTTCAACTTGCTAATGATTTCTGAAATGTCATCATTAAGAAGGTCTATACTCCAAAATGGATATATTTCATCTCTAGTTATATACCATGCCTTCATGTGCTTAAAGTTAGTTAGAATACCCCAATTCACAGCCTTGCTGTAAGCATAATTTTGCACTTGTTTGTCATAATCTCCACGCGCTACTTCTCTATCAACTCCAAGCCTCTTCGCTTCTACTATGACCCTAGGTACTGATTTAGGATAAGCATAATCTGCTCTCTTTATCTGCCCTTCGCTACCTATCGTTCTTTCCCTCTGTATTTTTGACTCCTTCCACTCAAGAACATTATCAAATATCTTCTGAATTAGTTTAGCCTTGGTATCTTCTTCAACGAGCTTATCATCAGAATATTCTGTGCGATAGTCCTGTATAATTTCTTCAAGACGTTTAGCCATTTGTTCATTGGTTAAAATACAGACACCACAAAGCCACCATCAGCCCATATCTAATTGATAGGCAAGCCTTATAATTTTAAGCAGTCAATATTAATTTATGCACTTTCATAAGGGCAAAGGGGAGACGACAAGTTTAACGTTTTAGAGCCTCGTTTTAGCCTCTATTTCAACCCTGTTATCTTTATCGGGTCGTTAAAGGATCATCTCTCTAAGGCTTAATGCAAGTGGTATTTCTTAAAAAGAGGTCTTATAAGAGAGCTTATTTACCCTTACCTTTAAGCTTTAGGTAATATCTGGCTTTGCTAATAAATTACGCTCATAAATCCAATTTATGAGCAGAACCGATAATTTCTGAGCAACCTTCTTAAATTATGAGCAGAATTGGATTTATTAGCAAAGCCCGCCCCATCGACTGTGTCCAATAAATAGGTCAAAATAGACTTAGTTCACACTGAGCTTCGCCTCAGATTAATTCATCGTTGTAAACCCATTCAATAAGTTCGTTTTTGCAACAATCTCTTTTTCTATGTTCTCCA
>JAKAWS010000020.1 GCA_021816885.1 Microcaldota archaeon | reverse complement strand
CGAGTTCAAATTTTGACAGCGTTGCTGTCAAAGCTAGGGAGGGACACTCCCGAAGTAACGCCTCTGGAGACGTGACCTCTACAATCCATCCGGGACTGCAAGTTGCATCTATGAATCAGGAACATACCCTGCAACTGCAGGGGAAGCCCACACGCTTTAGCGGTGGGAGGATGTCACAATTAGTTGCAGGGCAATAAGACCGGGGGATGTATATGAAATATCAGATAATCGGAGGAAGCATGCAGATATTGAAGTTCGAGCTTGGGCAGGGAGAGAAGATATATTCGGACTCCGGCAAGCTGATAAGCAAGAGCAGTTCCGTAAAGATGACGCCGAGGTTGGCTGGCGGGTTGGTCAGTGCGATAGAGAGGAAGATGACAGGAGCGACGGGCCTTTTAACAGAATTCGAGGCGGTAAAAGGTGCAGGCACGGTCTCAGTAGGGGGGATACTTCCCGGAAAGATCGTCGCGGTAGACCTTGAACAAGGGCAGCAATTCTCAGCGGAGCATTTTGCATTCATCGGATCAACAGAAACAGTAAAGTTTTCAATGGAAACCGTTGGCATAGGCGCCGCGTTCTTCGGAGGGGCGGGTTTGGTGCTCCAGAAGTTCGTAGGTCCGGGCACAGTATTTATGCATGTGTCCGGAGATGCGATAGTGTATCAGGTCACTCCAGACAACCCACTCGAGATAGATCCTGGTCATATAGCCGGATTTGACTCAAACCTAAAGTACAAGATAACATTCGTGGACAACGTAAGGACTGCGATGTTTGGGGGAGTCGGGCTCTTCCTAGCGAAATTCGAAGGCACAGGCAAGGTAATAGCCCACTCGGTTTCAAGATACAAGCTATCTACGGAGATATATCTAGAGGGAAAACAGAACACGCAATCAAAGAAATGAATGTATCGTGCGGGGTGATGATGTTCGGCACCGAAATGGTCTTCGTTTTTCATTCAGCTTCAACCTTTAATTCAGTGTTCTTTGTTTCGTTTTTTATTAATATGTGATTTTTATTTAATTGGATGTGCAAACGGTCTCCTTTTTCCAGCAACTTCGCCGCATTCTTTATTCCGGCAATGAAAGGTATATCAAATTCTTTAGCCAAAATTGCTGCATGGCTCAAGATACCGCCCTCTTCTGATATTATGCACTTCACGTCTTTGAGCTTAAGAACAGCCTCTGGCGTTACATTTTTGTAGACTAATATTTCTTTCCCCACATTTCCAATCAGAGATTGAGGCAATGAATAACTCGGCCTAATTTGTTCATCCCTTTCTATATTTGGTGCCGAGAAACCTTGTTTTTCCAATATTTCAATATAGTTTGTTACGCCATCTTTCATGTGATTAGGAATGTTTTCATAGGCTTGTTTTAGGATAGGCGATATTTTATAATCGTGGTAGACGACTCCGTATCCTTTTATATCGTATAAAAGCGCGAAAAAGTCAGCAACCCTTTTCTCGCGCTTTGAAAAATTGTGCAGCTTCGGGCGTTTTTTCTTTTCTTTTACACTTGAAATGGCTATGTCTTCGGCGAAAGTTTCGTCATACTGTTTCGGATTGTCTATTATTTTGGAGTATATTGACTTTTTCCTGTTTATTGCATAGTCCAGCAGGATGTCATCGCTTAAGCCCAATCTTTTCGCAGATAGGTTTATCCGCCTCATTGCTAGAGAATCGCTCTCGGACATTTGGTTTAGGAAGCCATAGTAGCCATAATTGACCACGGCGTCCTTGAAGGTCTCTATTTTGCTATTGCCATTTGGCTTCCTATAAGACTTACGCATTATAGACTCCCAGTTGAATAGCTCCAGTCTAAGTATCTTTTGCGTGAGTTGATAGGCCGTTTTTTGGAATTCATCGTTATGAGTAAAAGAAAAAGCAAGATACCTATCCCATATTGATGGAGGTATGATAGAAAGAAATTCCTTGAGGTTGTCGAGCCTTCTGTCGCCTGTTTTCTTGGCCTCTCTTGCTTGTAGTATGTAGATTTTTTGATGCTCCAACCATTCTATATCCTGCGGCTTCTTAAATATGGCTTCTATATCGAGCGCGTCAGCAACCAAAGCGATTATGCTGTCAGGTATATTCTTAATGTTTAGGGAGAACCTTGATATTTTGTACGTAGAACCGATTCTCTTACCGGAGGTGACCTCCTCAGCGTTCTTTCCAGTCTCAACTATTATAGTTGAGTTGTGGTCAGTGAAGCAGACCCCTCCATAGTCAGATGGCAGGTATTGTTGTATTATTGCGCCAGGCGTCATTTTCTTCTGCAATCCTGACTTTTCATGATAGAGCGTAGCAGCTGTAGTGCCGCAAAGCACTTTTTGGAGGTAGAATTTGATTTCGTGCTCTTCTATCGGTCCGTATGACTTGAATACTCCTGCAAATGATTTATCAGAGTCTTCTATGTCAAACGAGCTTCTAACGATATATTTGTCCGTCTTAAACGGAAGTTTGTAGTTCGGGCTCTTTACGAATATAAAATCTGGAACGTTAAAACTATTTCGTTTCAGAACAGATAGTTTACTGGCTTTGCTCATTACGCAGCATCTTTGATTATTGTGGAAGCTAAACAGCTCATCATATCAATGTGTTTTATCATGTGTAAACACTGCCCGCATAGTAGGAAAAGTGTGATTCCTCGAAATAAAATCGTACGGTAGTGCCATTTGTGGTGTTTGCAGTACCCCCAAAATCTAACGGCACATTGTACTGTGCAGATACACATCCATCGAAGCTTACTGAAGATGGGACGTATCCTGATGCTCCAAAGAGCGCACCATTAATCATTACGTTTGCAGTGCCGTTTATGAAGTAGCATGGCTGTCCATGATACGACTGCAGGCCAAATTTCTTTATTGATAAGTTATTAAGCGTCTGGAGATTAACTATTTCATCCGTAAGGTTAAGGAACGGTATGTATGGTCTTTCCCGAGTACAAAACGGACCATTTATTGAAATACCTGAGTAATTGGAACCGCGATAATAAGTACGACAGACCATTCCTGGCTGTGTCAGGTTTGTTAAATTAGCAGATACCTCATCAGCATTGCCATTTCTATGGGATATTTTTAAATCTATGAAGGTTGTAATACCGTGTTTCTGATATGTAACTGCCACGTACGGATCTAATTTATTAACGGTTACGCTGCCGTTATAACTTACATTCACTGCTTTTGCAGAATTAAGTTTTGCCAGCATTATGGATGTGAGGGCGCCAAAGCTGTGATTCTTAGCAGTCAAGAAAGCATAAGGGAGCGATCCATATGTAAAAGCTATGTATCCTAACACCAATATTATAACAAGAAATGCGATAAGTCCGATGTGTTTGCTTTTTTTCTTGCCTTTAACACCAACTTCCTCATCCTTGCTACTCTTTGCCATGATATCCAATATAACACATCGTGCATATTTATAATCGTTATGAAAAGAAAGTAAGAGTTTGATAATCTTACGGCCAAGCGGTTGAGAAAGCCGAAGCTCCAGTATTTGGGATGTTCAAAAACCATTCAACTCAGAAAGAAATAGTTGACAGATTGGCTTCCGAAACAAATACAGATTAGCACAACAAACGCCAAAACGAGTCCCAAAACACATAGTAATATAAAAGTTCCATAGGTATTGTATGTGATAGGCATATTAAGAAATTGCTGTTTGCAATTGTCGTTGGGCTGGTGCTCTTAATTATCGGTGGCGTTTTGCAAGCCTATTCGTCATACTATCTAAACTCTGCTTACTCATCATATCCCTCTTGTTCCCAGCTTTACCCATACACTTACAACAACTTAACACAGACATATAACTACTCCACAGCATATCTTACATGCCAAGCTAACTCCACCAAAATCGAAAATCAGGCAGATTTAAATTCCTCGCTACTACAAACTCCCGGATGGATTTTGGAGTTTGTGGGCGCAGTTACACTTACATTGTCGATCGCATTATTGCTTATCGCATTCTATAAAGATAGGAACCAGCCTTCTTCCAAGCCTAAGAAGTAATACTAGTATGCGCGGATACCTTACAAAGCATATCAAATACTTCTCTAACAATCGAGAGTGTCCGCCATGCACAACTGCAATCCCAAACCATAAGGGGTATAAAGCTTGGCGATAAAGCTAAACTGGTTAGATGGAGCATAAAGATAAGCACGCA
>JAKAWS010000013.1 GCA_021816885.1 Microcaldota archaeon | reverse complement strand
CTTCCATGCAAGGGCACAGACCTGACCATTGAAGCAAATATGCTCTCCCTAAGGGCGCAGAATTATGGGAATTATAAAGTAATAGCAGTCGTTGAGGATAGAGACGATCCCGCTGTACGCCACATCTGCTCTGCGGACCTTGATTATATCATTGCGGACAAAAAGTTTAGCAGATGCAGCGGCAAGGTAAAGAATATACTAAGCGCTTTCAAGAGGTTTACGACTTATGATGTCTATGTGGTAGTAGATTCTGATGTGACTGCCAGTCCAACATGGCTGAGTAAGCTCGTAGAGCCGCTTTCCAATCCGAATGTAGGGGTCACCACAACCTACCCATATTTCAACCCTATCGGTGGTTTCTGGTCTGATGTGAAGAGCGTCTGGAATTTTGTAGGGGAAGGGATGATGGAATCCAAACAGACGAGGTTTGTATGGGGTGGATCCATGGCTTTCAGGAAAGAGCTTGTGACCAAGGAGCTCATAAAGTCTATGGGCACTGCGGTAGCTGATGACCTAGAAATACACAGGGCATGCAGAAGAGCTGGACTTGAGGTATACTATGTAAAAGAGAGAATCGCGTATGTGAATGCTAAGGAGAGCTTTGCAAGCTTTATCGAATGGGCGAACAGGCAGAGCGCTCTCTCCGTCTTGGCAGACAGGAAATTGATTACGTACGGCAAACTGATATATGGAGCAGAGTGCCTGCTCATACTTATGGGAGTCTCGCTCCCGTTTTTTTATGGACCTGTCTGGCTCTTTCTTCTCGTTCCGTTAGCCATAAAAATCGGAAGTTCCTACTCAAAAACAGAGAGGAAAGGCGCATATGTTGTGCCTGTGACGGTGCTTGTCCAGTTCATTTACTTATACAATATAACAAAGGCTGCAAGGATGGACAGCATACAATGGAGAGGAAGAGAATATAAGATAAGATAGCTCAATCGTTCTCTGCGAGCGTCACAAGCCTTCTGTAAAGAGACGGATGCGTAGAGAAGAGGTTACCTAAGATGTGTATGCCATGCTCTTCCTTTTCGGCGTTCTGGATAAGCTTATCTACATCTAGATCAGGAACAAGTCGCTTTACTTCAGAAATGTGCTTTTTGAGATCCTTTATGTCCTTCGTTATGCTGAAGGAATCAACTATACAGAGCTGACGCACGACTCCATTCCGCGCCGCCGGAACATGACGGTTGGGCTGTGGGGATGAAAGATCTTTATTTGTTATCTTCACAAGCGCCGATGCAAGAAACTCCGGTTTGTGCGTAATCGATTTTGAATGTATGTCTGCATAGCTTTCCCTTGACCTAGAGAGCGAAAGGGTGAGTAACTGAGAGAACAAGTAGGTAATAAACGCGCCTACGCCTATAAGTATCAGATACGCGCCGCCGTTGTTGCGGCCTCCGCCGATGCCCCCGAACATACTGCTAAAGAAGAGATTTTCCGCGACTAGGTATGCCAACATGGGCACAAACGACACGACTGTTATTACTACCATATCGTTGTGCTTCAAATGGCCGATCTCGTGGCCGAGTACTGCCCTTATCTCGTTCTTGTTGAGGATGTCAAGAAGCCCCTGATGGACTACAAGAGTGGAACCCTTTCTTGTCCGTCCGAAAACAAAGGCGTTAGGCTCCTTTGATTCAGATATCGCTAAGCGGGGAACTGGCACATTGGATTGTTTTGCGAGCTCTTCGACCATCTCGTGCAGTTCTGGATGCTCATCAGGCTCCAAGTACCTAAGTCTAGATGACCATTTTATTATAAGCGGGGATATGTACCATTGAAGAAGGAAGAAACCTCCGGCAAGCAGTATTATGGGGAACACGCCAAAACCCAGATAGGTCATTATTGCGTACAGCACGGCGAAGCCTATGCCAAACACTAGCGCGATTACAAGATACATCTTCATCTTAAGCTCTATTACTCCTGATATGCATTCACCTTTTGTAGGTTATCCTTTTTCTGGTAAAATATAAGTATCTATCTTTTTGCCTTGGAATATGTTGGTCGTTTATTCTCCGGGACCACCAAAACGGACGTGAATCTGTGCGGGTCTATAGTGCGCGCCAGATTTCTCACACTCCTTATGGATATATCCTTTATTGACTTTACATATTCGTCATAATCGGTTCTGCGCATGAGCATTGAGTACATAGCCATACTTTCACAATGGCTTTCATCCGGAATACCAGTGCCTCCGGTGAGTGAATAAGCATCTTTAAGATAAGACTTTGATTTTGTGAATTCTTCTTTGCTGATGTTCCCTGCAGCTATGTCACCCATCTCCCTGATAACCCTGTTCTTCAGGCTCTTGAAATCAACATATTCTACCACATTCTCTACAGAAAAAGAGCAGATGTCCTTACATTCATCAGCAAATAGCTTTGGACCATAAGTAATAGGTGGTTTATACAGTGAAGAATAGGATACAAACCGGTCCGATAATATGTCGAACAAAATCCTTTTTTCTGCAAGCTCTTTAGGCCCGTGTATCGCGCTTAGGCCATGCATCTCAAAACCTATAACGGAGATACAGTCTGCAACACCTGCAAGTCTTATAACTATATCATCTTTTGTGCTGTTCATCCCCCATTTTTTAAGGTCTGTCATTTTCTCGCAAGAGGAATTAACGATCTCTCTAGGGCGCACATTTCCAAAGTGCATCTCTATGCTACCTATTGCTTCGCTCAGATCAATGTTGCTGTTCATGAATACAGCCATATTGTTAGGCACATAGAAGTTAACAAACACATTTTGGAGATCGGTTTCATTTATTCTAGCCAATGAATCCGGTTCTTCTCTGAATACCCATTTAGATCCATCCAATCCACATGCAGCATAGCTATATAATTTGTCTGCCAACTTTAATTTATCGTTGGACTCTTCTACTATTTCTGCTCTTACTCTTTTTTTCTCCACTTCTATGCTTAATGGCAACAATGAAGCATAATTTACCATTTCTGATAAAATGTGGAGTGCTGCTTTGTAATTCTTTTTGGTTGTTGTTATTTCGTAATAAGTATAGTCATCAAATGTATATGCATTGACGTCTTTATGCATGGAATAAATGGTCTCTCTTATCTCCTCGCCGCTCATATTTTTAGTTCCGTTAAATATCACAAGATGTTCCAATAAGTGCGGAAGTTGAATTTGCTGGGGTGGTGCAGCGTTAGTGCCGTAGTTTACCGCACATCCGATAACGACTTCCTTAGAATAGGAGTCCTTGTTCACTAGAACATTAAGATTGTTGCCAAGAGTCCAACTTTTCAACACCATAAGCCCACTACGATACTGTGTTCATCACTTCAAATCAAGATATAAATAATGTTTGGATTGACTGACAGTACGAGCATGGCGGGATTTGAACCCGCAGCTAACAGCTCCGGAAGCTGCCGTGCTATCCAAGTTACACCACATGCCCTATGTATGCCTTATGGCGAGGTATGTATATATAGAGTTCTGGTCCAGTGTTTTTGTACAAGGGGATTGAAGAAAAGGCTAGAACTATTTCAATATCTCATTAACCAACATCTTTTCAATGACTTTTCCTGCTTTTCCCTTTAGTGTTGCGTCATCTGTTACGAAAGGAATTCCTAGCTGAGTTGCCTCATACAGGTATGATGCATCGTAGAATGATGTGCCTAACGACAGCGCGATGTCCAGTATGTTCTGCTCATTTATAACCTCCCTTACATCTATTGCAGAAATAGCACTATCTGCAAGCTGCCCATGAGCTTACGTAGACAGGGGAACTACCGATAACATAATTTGGCTTCGATGCCCAAAGGGGGAGGACGTTTCAATGAGTTATATATAACCCCAATATGGTAATGGGCCCGGGGAGATTTGAACTCCTGACCTCCCGATTTCTGCTATCATTGATATCAGTCGGGCGCTCCAACCAGGCTAAGCTACGAGCCCACACTCAGGTCACTTCCGCGACTTTTCCATTTGGACTTTCCTCTTTAAATATCTGAGTCTCGAACTTTCTGATATGCACGTTCTTTTGCTTCCAGTAATTTTTGTTTAGGCCGGCCTTCTTGCAGACTGCTTCTAAAAATTCTTCCTTATTCATACCATTTTCCGTTGCCACAGATGGAAGGAGCAATCCTCTGCGTATTCCGTATTCAACTATTAAGCCGTCCCTACCTATCTTTATTGCATCCTTTCTGCCTTTTGCAGTTTCTGGAAGCTGTTTTGACTCGGATAGCAGGTTCACTTCCACAATCGTCTCGTCTAGCTCGTTTTTGGATATCGGGACAAACCGCTTGTCTTCGAACGCTGCTGCGCGGGCAGCATTTACAATCTTGTACCTTATCTCTTTAGAATGCTCGGGGAAACCTATGCACCCCCTCAACTCGTTGGTATGGTGATGGTATAGACTTACGAACACTCCTTCCTTTGCATTGAATACGATGCTAGAAAGCATCATCCTTAACTTGTTTTCTGCTGTGTCTTCTTTTGACATCATCGACTCTATGGCAAGGCGCGCTGCCTTTACGATGATGCCTCCATCTTTTTCCGGTATACTACCCATAAATAAATATCTAGCGCATATATTTTAATGGGTGCTTGTGGTGCACGTCACTATATATACGGATGGGGCTGCGAGGGGCAACCCTGGGAGCAGCGCTTCCGGCTTCGTAGCGCTGAGCTCCGGCGAGATAATAAAAGAGGCGATAAGGTACAATGGGATAAAGACCAATAACTACGCAGAGTACATGGCGATAATCCTCGCACTTAGGTGGTGTGCTGACAATATGGCGGATGGCACCGAAGTAGAGCTCTTCTCCGACAGTGAACTCGTGGTAAAGCAGATAAATGGGATATATAAGGTCAAATCCGAGCAGCTCGCAAAGATGCACGCCGCGGTAAAGGATGCTGTCAGAAAGATAGGCCAGGTCAGCTTTGCAAACATTCCTAGGGAATCGAGGATGATTGCGAAGGTTGACAAAGAGCTTAATATATTTCTTGATTCAAAGATGAAACATTAAGTGGGAGTATGGCGCAGCAGATAGACCCTAACACAGGAATTAAATCAGTAGACCCCTCTGCGAAAGAGCACTGGAAAAAGGGCAACTCTTTATTTGAAGCAAACTCTTTCGACGATGCGATAAGGGAGTTCACGGAAGCGATAAGCATCGACAAACGATATGCTGATGCTTATTTCAATAGGGCGCTTGCAGAACGTGTCAACAAACGCTTCGATGAAGCGAAGAAGGACCTTGAGAAGGTCATGGAGCTGCAGCCTGACAGCGCAGATGCCCCACTTCTCTACGGAGACATATCTGAGTCGAACAATGAGATGATGGAAGCGCTCCAGTGGTACAAGAAATCGCTTGCGATAAACCCGGGCTATCAAGAGGCAAAGTCCAGGGTAGAGCACATAGAGGGACTGATGAAGATAGATTCTGGGCAGGTGCAGAAACAGGAGCAGAAAACGAATGAAAACGTAGAAATGATACAGGACGGTCAGATAAAGAAGGTCGCGTTCCATAAGTCAAATACTAAGTTCGACAGTGTAATTGGGCTTAAGAGAATAAAGATGTATCTCCATGATAATGTGATTCTTGCCATAGAAAGGCCCGACCTCTTTAAAAAATATGGAAAAAAACAAGGGGTTGGATTGCTCCTTTACGGACCTCCGGGAGTCGGAAAGACCTACATAGTGAACGCCATTGCAGGCGAGGCTAACGCTAATGTAATAATAGCAAGGATAAATCAAATAGTCGACATGTATACCGGGAACACCGAGAAGAACCTCCATGCGATATTCGAACAGGCAAGGAAGAACTCCCCCTGTATAGTCTTCTTTGACGAGATGGATGCGCTTGGCGCTAAACGTGGCGGAGGCGGCGGCAACGACAGCGGAGGAAATTCGATGAGGCTTGCGGTCAACCAGTTCCTTGTCGAAATGAATGGCCTAGAAGAGAACCCGAGCGGCCTTTTTGTCATCGGAGCTACAAACAATCCGTGGGACATAGACCCAGCACTCAAGAGGAGCGGAAGGTTCAGTGATGCGCTGTATATCCCGCCACCGAACTACTGGGACAGGAAGGGACTATTCAGGTTTTACACCAATAAGACGCTTAAAGGGAGGCTTAGTTATGGAAGACTGGCGCGCGCTACCATGGGTTATGCACCTGCCGACATACAGCACATATGCGATAGAGGGATTATGCTCCCTCTCCTTCACGAGTATTCTCATCAGAGGGAGAGAAAGCTTTCGAACAGCGATATATTCTCTATTATGAAGGAAAAGGACTTTAGGGGAAGCACACTCGACGAATGGTACGCAATGGTGAAGAAAGAAGTAATAAGCAAGACAGAGACACAGGTCGTAAATGGGAAAAAGCAGATCACAGAAAAGGAAGGGAAGCTTGACGCGCAGGAGAAGGTAATCTATAAGACGATGATAAGAGACATAAAGCGGAACACAAGCCCGCTTACCAACACGATAAAGAAGATGATGAGGTTCGTATCTGTCCGTTTATTTTGAAGGCCTTGGCCGGGATTTTCGCGGATGTATCGAACCCGGACTTAAAGATCCACAGTCTTTCGTGCTAGCCGTTACACCACCAAGGCACACGAGAAATAGGTTAGGTAGGTTATTATACTTTTTTAGTTACGTAGTGTGTATGCTCTCTATTATCTTCGCCGACTTTTGCACCGACTTTATTATTTCCTTCAGCTTTGGGTTAATCCTATAGCCCAAACCGTAACCGTTCGATGTTCTTATATGTGTAGGCTGTATCGCGTTTAGCTCCAGTGATAGCTCTCTCAGCGCGATTATAAGGGTTTTCCGCGTGAACTCTTTCTCCAGTACTGAATAGAGCTCCTTTGTGGCCCTCGGGGACTTCTGTAGCAGAAGATTTAACACAGCATAGTTCGGCCTGCTAAGTATCTTCCTAAGCGCCCAAATCTCATCTTTGTTCTTATCTTTTTTGGAAACCATGTGAATATTTGCTTATCAATATTTATAATCCTTTTTATCTGCCTATCATTTCTTTTATTGGTATAAACGTACCTATTATTCCGCTAATTAAGCATTATACTAAAGTATTTAAATATTTACTAAAGTAAATAATCTTGTAGTGTTTGTATGAAACTACCTTGGTCAACTGGGCGGAGTGCAGTGCGTCCGGAAACGATGGAAAGCCTCAGCACGAAGATAATCAGAGAATATCCAGAGCAGATATTCGAACGGAAGGGGGATGCGGCCGTAGGTGAGAAGGGCGGCAAAACGTTATATTCTATCATGATTACGCCGCTTACCGCGCAAGAAGAGAACACTGCTTGCAGGATAAAGAACGAGATAGCCTCTTCAGGCATAATCCCAGATATCGGTGCCAGAAACAGCATCACTCTTGTAAGGGACATCGCATCTAAGATGGTACCAACTGAAAGCGCGATTCCGTATATGGTAGCGCATGAGATAGCTGGATGCGGAGCGCTGAGCATGATATTGAACAATAAGGAAGGAATAGAGGAAATAATGATGGACTCGCCGACCGGTCTCCTTTCTGTTTACCATTCGGTATATGGATCGTGCATGACAAACTTAAAATTTTCATCTGAGGACAAATTTAGGTTTATGATAAACAGGCTCATACACAAGACAAACAAGGAATTCGGGGCTGAATCCCCAATAATAGACGCACAGACGTATGACGGATCTAGGGTGCATGCACAAACATCGCCTTATTCGGCGAGCGGCGGAGTTGCTTCGATAAGGTTGATAAATGAAAATCCAATCGACCTTGGGCGTCTTATGGAGCTGGGTACGATAACTCCAGAGGAGCTAGCTTACATAAGGACTGCAGTGGAAGCCGGATGCAGCATAGTCTTTGCTGGAGCACCGGCCTCAGGCAAGACAACGATGCTCAGGACTTGTGCAAAGTTCATTCCGAAAAATGAGCGAATAATAACCATAGAGGAGGATTTAGGGGAACTCTCTGGGTTTGGAGGGATTTTCAATTCTGTACAGCTTAGGGGATATGAGAAACATGGCAAGGGCAGCCTTGGCGGGCAGGTCGTCAATGCGCTGAGGCTTAGACCGGACAGACTTATAATAGGCGAGATAAGGGGAGCAGAAGCGAATGAGGTCTTGTTCGGGGCCAATATTGGAGTCCAGTTCATGACCACATTGCACAGCAATTCTGCTGTGGATGTGGTGACAAGGCTGACGACTAAGCCAATGGCAGTTGAACCAGCACTGATAAGCATGCTGGATGTATGCGTTTTTATGAGAGAACTAAACGGTACAAGAATGGTAGAAGAGATAGTGGAATACAGGTGGGGCCAGAATATGGAGACTTCTGATATGAAAAAATTGGATGCGATTCCGATATTTAAATATGGAAAACCGGAGAAAGGTGCAGTTATAGGCTCGAAGGCGCTATGCAGATTCGCAGATGCGAATGTCCTTGGAAAAAAAGAGGCGCTGGGGCGCATGACTGAGATGGCAGTAGATATGACAAATATATCTAGAAGAGAAGAGTCGAGCGAAGAGGAGCATATCCAGAGGTATGCAGGCGTGATAAGATGAAAGAGGCGAGATTTTACATTGTGCCGACTTTAGGTATGGTAGGTTCGTTGGCGATATGGGACTACTCTGGGGGCGGAATATATGGAGATGTGGTTGTGGCTCTGGCGGGAATGTGCGCTTTGGTAGGTCTCATGCTATACAGTTCAAAAAGAAAGATAGCAGAGAGCTCGGCCTCTGACAGGAAAACCCTTCGCGCTGTTCTTAAAAGGTCAGTAGTCCTGATGGATAGAGGAATGAGATTTGAGAGCGCGGTTGAAACGGCAATAGGCAGCGCAGGGAAGGACAACGCTACCGATATGTTCATCCGCGTCCTAGGATTTATGAATGGAGGGCTTTGTTATAACGAGGCGGTTGCTGCCATGCTACACGTAGGCTGCACGCCAGAAATCCGCGACACGTTGATAGGTATGGAAAGAGAGGGTTCACTGACTCCTGACCATGCATCCATAACTGCAGAGCTGTACAGGATCGAGCATGAGCATAAGCTTGCGATGGAGTTGAAGTCTGGTGAGATGGTAAGGTATACAACCGCGTACATGGTCAGCGGCACGGTTGTTCCTTCCCTGGTCCTTCTTGGTTTTGTCGGCTACTCTGTCTTGAGCTTTTCTTTGAATGCGGCTCTTGCTCTTGTATGTTCTATACTGATTTTTGTACCATGCACTCTATGTGTAATAGACTCTAGAATAAAAGGTGGTCTTTTTGGATGTTAGGTTGGTCGGCTTTTCTATCCTTGGAGCAGCATTGGCGATTTTGGCCGCGTTCGGACCGATATATGTGCCGATATTAATCCTTGCCACATGGTTCATCGCTGTAGCACTTATCACGAGACGCACTGTAGGGGATGGTCATCCAGATGCAGAGATGGGGGCGTTAGTAGAGCATATCATCGATAGAAAAAAGGGAAGAATACTTGATATGGTAACGAGTTCGGTAAAATCCGGCTCCAGATTCGGAGAAAGGCTCGCAGCCGCGATAAACAAGTATAAGATGTCAGGGAACATCGATGACTTACGCTGCGGGGAGACTGCGCGTGAAAAGTGGTTTGACGTGATACTTGAAGATTCGGTAAAAAGGAACGATACATCAATGTTCATCGAAGAGGCAAAAAGGTTCGGGGAGGAAATGAAAAATGAGGATGCGTTCATGTTGAAGAGCCACGGAGCGATAAGCAATAGCTCTTTTATAACAAGCGTAGGGACCGCCTTCTTCTTTCCGGTGTTTGCTGGTATCGGAATAAATGTGATTGGCTTTGCAAACAGCGGAATCAATGGAAGATGGTATGAGGCGATAATGCTTACCGCAATCTCCTATATAGTATTGGCAAACTATATCGGGCACTACAAGAAGGAGAGCAAGGAGAGGAGTGGGATATATGCGAGCTTGTTTGCGATAGTAGGGATAACGGTGCTAAGACTCTCTGCCACGATAACCGGCGCAATGATATAATCGTTTAGGTGATAATATGAATCTGATACACAGAATCGTATCCAGAGTGAGGATAGGGAAAGCTCAGGGGTCTCTTGAGTACATAATGATGCTGTCTGCAGTAAGCATAATAGTCGTGATAGCGATAGCCTTGATGATGCAGCTCAAGGGGGTGGCGCTGCACCCGTTTGCAGGTGGCGCCGGCAACCTGACTTCAGTACTGTCGAACGAGATAGCTAACCTGTCCGGCATGGTAAAATGAGCGGCCAGATATCATTAGAGTTCATCCTGTATACCGTCTTCGCCGTAATTGCGCTGGCAGGAATACTCTTTGTCTACAGGGCAGGCCTTCCAACGATTAATAAGTCGGAAGGCATTGACTACATAGGCGAGCTAGTAAGTTCACTGAACTCTAGGATGGGGAGCATGTATGCTCAGTTTACCGCGTATGTGCCAAAGGCTATTTGCAATACCACAATCAACGGAGGATATGCTGAAGTATATGGAGAAAGATTTGCAGTAGACGGAAACATTGTCCTAAGTAATGCTATCTGCGACGGGAGTGGTTCCGTGCAATTAGTAGTAATGAGTTATACAAACGGGAATTATCTGGTGAGCTGATGTATGGACAGATATCGTTTGAATCGCTACTTTTGACCATGGTCGCACTCGTGTGTGTGATTGTGCTACTTGGGGGTTTTAGAGCTGTAGCGCGTTCGCCAGGAAACAGAATCGGCAGCATGCGCAACTACTCCGACACTGCAGTGAATTGGAGTGTACTCCCATACTCAGCGTTTAAAATCTATATGGGATGAGGACTTGAAAGGGTTTGCAGCTGGAATGGACTCTGTTGTAGGGATTTTTATCTTCTCGATAGCAATGCTCGGGGCGATAGCAGCGTACGCAGAGGCTACATCCTCGCTCTCTTATGCAGTCTCTTCTGGTTATGGAAGCATTGCTTCGGAGGCGAATATGCAACGGTTCATATATCTTATAGAAAGCGAGAACGCCACTGGCAACGGTCTTCTTTCTAATACGACTTATACCTATTACAAGATCATTTCCAATTGGAGCTACAGAGGTGCCGATGTGCCAGTGCCCGGCAGGGTATTGGTGCTCAATGGAAAGCTGTATGGGATTTGGTGGGATAAATGAGAGCACAGACAGCACTTGAATTCATGCTTATTATGGGAGCAGTAGTGGGGCTGGCGACAGTTGCCATAGGGATTGACTTATCTATACAAAAGGGCAGTGCGATGAGCATAAAGAACATCCTTGAAAGTAACACCACTATAACCGGAAATGTTGAGTCTGCTGCTTTGCCTGACTTTTATCTCTACGCACCAAGCGCCTTCAGAATAGGGAGCGTGGGTTCGGTGATGTTAATTGTTAGCTGGCCCGGCAATTTTACTGTAGAAGGACTGAATATGTCGGCAGATAACGCCACAGTCATATCGCAGGATGTCCGGAACAGAAGCTCAAACGGCACATATATGGAATATTTTGAAGTGGCACCAACCAGACAGGGAGTGGTAAGGCTGAGAGTGAGAGGAATCATGCGCTATGCGAACACGTCCCAGAATTTCTCGGAGAGTACCGTAAGCTTTGCTGCATACCCGTTACATAGCAATGGTACTGCACTCCTGTCTGCAACAATAGCGCAGCATAACGCTAGCGGTTGGTTTGAAAGCACACCTGTCGAAAGCGTATATACGATATCCACATCGACGCACTGCGCTTATACGGATTGGGAGGGACAACTCTATAAGATAATCGGGCAGTGCGGTGCCGGAGCAAGCTGGTATTACTATGTCGGTTCTTCTGAGTGCTATTATGGTGCGGGCAGCCAGTACAGGGCATACTGCTTATATAAATCAGGCATTGGAACCGTTTACAGGACAGACAAAAACGGGACATACAGTTACAACATAACACTACTGCTTAAGGACAACCAGACGCTCCTTAGGTCGAATCTCAGCGACACTGAAAGCACAAACAACATATACTCGGAGAATGGCGGAATCTATGGGAACGCAACTGTTTCAGGCAGAATATTTGGCGGAGTCGCGGCACCGAACTACACTATTGAGAACGCCGGAGGCACATACGCGCCGGTATCCCAGAAGGATTACGGCACTTTCGAAAGTTACCTGAATGATACGCTTTCTACTCTCGCATACTATAATGGCAGCAGGATAAGTCCGGCATCTTCCGACATAGCCTCAGAGCAGATAGGCAAATACAATTCTGAGGCGGAAAGTCTTCTGTCAGACAATGCCGGGAAAAACAATTGCACAATAGTAGGAAGCCAGCCAGGGCCAGAATATATATGCAGATTGAATGAGACGCTCTCGTTCTCAAACATAACGGCATACCTTGCACGATACTATGGGAACGAGACAGTCGATTATGGAAAGTCTGTAATAAACATAAGGTAAGGTGATGAGAGGGCAGTTAGCGACAATAGAGAGCATAATTGCCTCTGTGATTATTATGTCAACGATAGGGATGGCGGCGAACTTCAGCATGTGGAACCAAGGCGGTTCTGGAGTAAGGGCCTATAATACCGTATATGATATGATGCAGGCGCTTGACAAAAACAGTACATTAAATGGATGTCTGTATTCCGGAGATGCTGAATGCGTAGATGGTTTTTTGAAGACTTTGAGCATTATAGAGAAGGACTCAAGCGTCTCAATATATTACAACGGGGCGGCTTACTCTGCTGGAGGGGGGCTGTGCCCGTACAAGAAAAATTTCTGTTACGTCCTCGATGGTAAGGGAATATGCATTTCTGCATGTGGTTAGATGGGGTTCTACGGGCTGCTTGTAGTAGCTGCGATAATAGTGACTGTGTTGGTTGCAAGGATGGGTACTGATATGTACCAAATCGAGTCGGGACTCACAAACGAGATAAATCTCTACAAGGGGATAGTTGGGATCGAGACGTTCTGGTCTGTAGGGAACGGAACGCCAAACAGTGCGCTTAGCGTGAATATCACGCGGATGGCATATATCGACGGGATGGACATCACGGAATCGCACGGAATAATCACTGTCAGTGAATCTTTCTATCCAAAAGTCTACAAGAGTTATGGATGAGGCTTTGTGCTTACTTTCTTCTGCTGCTCGAACATCTCGATGACCTCTACACTGGTGGTCGAGTCCTCTGCGCCCTTGTCCCTTCGTATGGGCTCTTCACCTATTATTCGTGGAAACCTGAGTGCGTAGCCAGTTCCTTTCTTGTACGCGCCGCATGTATGCATAGGAGACCTTGTGATCTCATCTGCCCTCACAGTTACCACATACTTCGGTTCCACCCAAAAGTCAGGTTCAATCAGGGATTCGACTCTCGCGGGTTTTGATTTCAGGCGTATCTTGCTGAGCTTCTCCCTCAGCTCTCTCATCCATTCCTCAGTAAATCCAGTCCCTATCCTTGATATAGTCTCGAACATATCTCTTTTTTTATCATAGACTCCACAAAGCAGTCCACCAAACATGAACTCGGCTCTTGAGCCTTTGCCCAAGTAGTAGCCAAGTACAACGAGATCAACTGTGTCGGAAAGTTCCCCTTTGTAGCTGCGTTTCATCTTTATCCAGCCGAATCCCCTTGCCCCAGCAACATATTGGGCAGATAGATCCTTCGCGACTATCCCTTCTAGGCCGTCTCCAACTGAATCCTCGAAGAACCGTTCCAGCCTCTCCGCAGACTCTATGATGACCATCTTCGATAGCTTTATCCGATCCGAGTCCTTAGATACAATCTCCTCAAGCAGCTTCCTCCTTTCAGAATATGGGCGTTCCATATAACTTTTTCCGTCATAGATAAGGTCAAAAGCCATAAGATGCAGAGGCATGGACTCCGCCATCGCATTGATGCCATGCTTCCTTTTGCGCTGTATCGTTTCTTGGAACGGCATGAATTCTTCTGTCTTCTCGTTGAACGCTAGAGCTTCTCCCTCGAATATTGCAGAATCAGATTTTATCGACCTGGCAGCCTCCGCAACTATGTCAGGGAACATCGATGTGGTCTCTTCTAAGTTGCGTGAGTATATCCGTACTTGTTTCCCTTTTTTATGCACCTGGCACCTGAATCCGTCATACTTCTGTTCTACTGCGCATCTGCCTCCCATCTTTTTTAGTATTTGTTCTGCAGTAGGTAGGCGCTCAGCGAGCGCAGGCCTTATCGGCCTGAAGAGGCTTACTTTTATTCTTCCCACGCCCTCCACCCCGTCCTTGAACAGCACCTTCGCGACGTAGCCAAGATCGCTGCATATGTTGTATGCGCTTTCCAAGAGCTCTTTTGAGGAACGGCTCCCTGTGGCAGCGAGAGAGAACGCTTCCAGTACAGTATAATCACCGGCACCCAGTCTCAGCTGCCCGAGGGGGTATCTTATTAAGTATCTGCATTCGAGTGGTGTCGATGCAGCGAGCATCTCAGCTAGTATTCTTATCTTGAGCCCTTTGCTGCCAGAGCCGGATGTCTTTGCAATCTTTAGCATCGAGTTGTAGACCATCTCTACAGTATAAGTGGAGGAAGTCATCCTTTTGAGTTTCGACACCGACCGGAGTTTCTCTGCAGTAGAACCAAGGTCTCCAAGTTTCTTGTACATGGTGTCGACATCGGTTTTGCTCACGCCTGTGGCTATGGAAATCGCTTCCTGCGCCATCTTTACAGCAAGCCCAAACTCTACACCTTCATATGGTGCAGCGAGCACTCCCTGCACCATGTAGACGACTTTATCTACCTCATCGTATCTCAGGCGTTTGAAAAGGTCGGACATTACCTCTATCATGCTGAGCCTGGATGATAGTCCTTCAAGCTTCTCATAGAAGCTGGCAAGCTCCTTGAACTCCATAAGATAGCGCACCTCAACTCTTAGCCCATGGGCATGAAAGGACTAAACTATAATTGTTTCCATTTCCAATAATCGCATCGATATTCGAAGAGCTTCCGGAACATTCTAATCCAGATACTTTTCCGTACAGCAAACTTTTTGATACTGTGTCCTGCGTAGAATTCGAGAAGAACCACCCGGTTCCGCTGCTTCGAGTGGAATCTGAGGCCACCACGTTGAAGAAGTTGGTGTTGTTAAAATAGTATGAGATTCCGGAGGCGTTGATGCTGGAATTGGTAATAGTACCGTTGGCATCGTGCGATAGATATAGGCCGTTGGACTTGCTTGATATTACTATGTTCTGGATATTAAGACCGGAAGAGCCTGATGCTGAGACAGCATACGAGCCGTTGGAGGTGCTGTTTGACCCTATCGTGTTGTTGAAGACAAGGACTTTGGAGTTCTTTATAGATATTGCAGGGGAGAATCCCTTAAGGTTGCAGTTGTATATTTTGTCGTTGTTTGAGTTCAGGAATGAAGCGAAGGTCCCGCCGTTTGTAGCTATGACCGTGTGGTTGTTGCAGTTTATCGTTGTGTCATTGGCGTATACCGCAAAGCATGTCGCGCCACTTGTGTAAGCATAATCTGACTGGAGAGCGTATGTCGATGGGCCGAGAGCTGATGTGCAACTTAGTGGCTGGCCCTTCTGCACTGCTGCAAGCCAGAGGCAGCCAGACTTCTTAGAGCCATAGTTTATCCCTCCGTTCTCTACATTTATCCCGGAATTGCTCGGGCTGCATCGGTAGTCAGAAAGCCCACTCAGCGAAAAGTTGTTGTAACTGGCGAGGTTGCCTGTGGAGGAGCCATTGAAGAACATCCCCACGTAATTCTCTATCCCGCCATTGCCATATATGGTATTGTTCCCAGAGTTGTTTATCTCTATTCCGTAACCGCCTGGCTTTACATATTTGACTATGTTGTTAGAGATGTTACTGTAAGCGATGTTATGTAAATATATACCGGACTGCGTCTCATTCGACAACCGATTGTTCAGAACCACCAAATAGTCAGATGTAGAAAGCGACAGTCCGACAAATTGGAACGTACCTGTCGCAATGTTGTTTATTATCTTATCCTTGGAAGAGTTTGATATGTTTACCGCTGTGCCGAAGTTGTCTGCAGCACAGTTTTCCACTGTTATGTTGTTTGTGTCTCTGGCCAGTACTGCCGATGTTGCTGCGCCGTTGAGCAGCCTGTTAGTCATTATGTGGCCGTTGCAGTTGAGAGTTATATTGCTTACGTTTTTTATGCTGAAGCAAGCAGAAGAATTGCTGAACACATCATTTTGTAGAGTATAGTTGCCCGAAAATTTGAGTGCACTACATGAAGTCAGGTAAAATTGGTTGAGCTCTGGGGTGATGTAATTAGAGCACCGCGCCCATCTGGTGTCTGAAATTCCACACGTCAGGTTTTCGGCGAAGTTGGTGAGCTGCCCTACCGAGCTATTTGTCGCAAATATATCAACAGCTGAATTATTGATCGCTTTACCTGACGTGAATGTTTCGGTTTGCGAGCCATTAAGATAAATCCCTATCGAATTGTTGTATACGTCGAAGTGAGAAAAGACGTTAGTGCTCGATTTCTGGAGCGATATGCCAGTCAATGAACCTGTTATCTTAGAGCCGGTAATAGTGACGCCCGTCGAGTTAATCAGCTGTATGCCTATCGCTCTTGCATTTGTGTCGCAGTTGCTGAGGTTGTCATAGTAGGAATTGACTACCGATATGCCTATTGTAGCGTTTGTTATATAGTTGTTATTGCAGTAGAGGTTGACATGCGGCGAATCTATTGTTATGCATGGCACGTGGTATGACCATGCTGTTCCGAAAGGCTCGACGTAGTACGCGTTTATGCTATTGCCAATATAATAATTGCCCGGACTCTCGATTGCTCCGCAGCTGCTTATCCTGCTGCCAAGTGATATCTTAGAGATATTGGCTGGGACGTTCTTTGAAGAGCAGGAAAGGAACGAGCATCCGTAGTTGTTCGTGCAGGAGTTGGATTTGGCTGTGCTGGTGCCGTATACGCCACTATCAAGGCTACATTCGAAAGAGGCAGCAGTCGTTATGACGGTGTTGTTGAGATATGTGTCATTAGAAGATGAGTTTATGTATACGCCGAGTATGTTCGATGAGATGTTGTCTTTCTGTAGGGTATCATATGATGAACCATTGACTAGGTATACCGAACTGTAGTTCTTCTTTATGCCTTCGAACTGGTCGTTTGAGAACGTGGATGACTTTGTAGAGTTAAGGTATAAGTTGGACTGCACATTGTACGATATATTGTCTTTGGAGACGTTTATCTTTCTTGAGCCAATTGACCTTAACCCGTAGGAGAACTTCGTAATGTGGCAATTCTGCACCGAGACGTTATCTGAATGGCTTATAGACACGCCGACCGAATAGGATGGACCTACAGCATACGGCCCAGATCCAGTTATGCTGGCATTCTGACAGTCAAGGAGGACATTACTGGATGTTATGCTGATGCAGCTGCCGCCAAGGCTTTGGTAAACCACATTTCCTGAAAGGTAATAAAGACCTGGTTTCGCTATGGCGGAACAACTTGATAGATGATAAGATTCTGCATAAGGTATTGTAGTCGTGGACGGGCTTGGAGCAGTCGGTTTGATAAGATAGTGGGCTCCAAATGCTATAGCTATTACCAAAACAATGATTATACCATACATGACCAGTCGCGCGGACTTTGCGTTTGGATTAGGCGGTTTTTTCTGATTTGGTTGTTGTTGAACCTGTGCAGGAGTCGGCATAGTAGCCGAAGAGGGAGCTGGCTGCAAGACGTTCTCTTTTTCAATATCTGCGGGACTTGGAGTTTCAATGGTCGGCATCCGCGATGATGTTGAAGGAGTTTGTGGAGAGGGCTGCTGCTCCGGTGGTGTTATTGGGGATGTCGGTTCTGAACCACCATCGCCGTCTTCGACTTCGCCAGTATCCGTATCGTTTTCTGTTGGGCTGTTCTCTTCCGGCTCTATGCTCTCTGATGTATCTTCGTTCTCTACATTCCCTTCTATCTTTATGCCTTGGGGGGTGCCGGATGTATTCTCCTCATTTTCACTGTCAGAGCCCCCTTCCACTATGTGGATATTATCAGAACCATCCATAACAAACAGATTCATATATTATTAAAAGCTTAAATCTCTTTTCTTGCAAGAATGCATCAATTGCCTCAGTAGCTCAGTGGTAGAGCGCCTGTCTCGTATTAAGAACTGGAAAACAGGAGGTCGGGGGTTCAACTCCCCCTTGGGGCTAGAATTAGATAGGTTGCATGTTTAATCTAGATTTTTATTATGTAGTAATTCAGTAAGAACTCCTGTTTATGATTTAGACAATACAGTAACCTTTGGAACATGATATGTAGTACAAATGTATTCTGAATGTAATACTTTTATTTGATCTATTTATAATATATTTGTGATATTACGTCGGAAGTAATAACAATAAGAGTCCCTAAAAGTGTGAAAATGCTTATGAATGAAAGTGACATTAATTAGAGCGAAGGCATATGTCATTATATAGAATCTAGAGCTAAATCTCTACGTTTGCATAAGTTGCTAAAGCACATAAAGCCTGTGAAGACTACTGGTAAAAATCCTGTTGATAGCATAATCCTTATAAGAGAAGACCGTGATAATAGATGATTGTATTGGGGTATTGAGTGTATCCGCTATCTCAAATACTTTATTTACGCTCTTTTTCTGGCTCTATGCCCATAATCCCTATGAGATCCTCTTTATTATGTGATATCCGAACTGGGTCTTTACAATCCCCGACGTCTCGCCATTGTTGAGCTTAAATGCTGCTTCCTCAAAAGGTTTGACCATCTCACCTCTCCCGAAGAAGCCTAAATCGCCTCCTCGCCTCTTTGAACCGTCCAGAGAATACATCTCTGCAAGCCTTGCAAAGCTTTCCCCGTTGGACAGCTTTTGCAGAATCTCCTTTGCTGTCGACTCCTTTTCTACCAATATGTGTGCACACCTTATTTTATCTGCCATACAAACTCACCTGAATGCTAACTCTACGTCCGATCCGTATACTGTCTTTCTCTTGGCATGTTTTGACAGGCTTACTGATTTCTTTGCAGCGTCGAACGCAATCCTGTCCATAACCGTCTCAAAAGCGCGGAGCGCATCATCGCTTACTCTCTCTGCTCCCGCATCCTTGAATATCTTCTTTGCTGTAGAGTTTTTTATGTACATTAAACACTCCCCCCTACCTTTTCTATATTAAGACCTTCGTAGTTATAATCGCTTGCGAGCATGCCGAAAACCGTGTCATCGCGCGCCAAATCCCCCCCGTTCTGGTCAAAACCACTATCAGTCTTAAGCACAAATCTTTTGTTCCAACTGTTTATAATATCTTTCCCCACGCCCAATCTCTTTTCTATAAGCTCTATGCTTTTGCCTTCGCTTATCATTTCCATAAATATACGATAGTCTTCAGGGTATTTCGTTGTGAAGCTCTCCGATACCAAGATGCCTTCATGTTTCATACCGCTACGCCTTAACACGGCAATCGATGCATTGTTGTCTCCATATGCTTTGGCATGTATATGCCTGACGCCAATCTCTCTGAATCCGAAACCCAGCATTAGCATAAGCGCCTCTTTGGCATAACCTTTTCCCCTGTGCGGTTTCCCTACCCAGTATCCAATCTCCGCATCCAGATTTTTGGTCCTTATTTTTATAGTTATAAGACCGGCAAACTCTCCATTGTCGCCGCATATGCGCATCGTGTATCCTTTTGCTGCGTTCGTATCTATATTTACGCTCTGGAGAAAGGCCATGGCATCTGCGATAGTATATGGATATGGAAATGCTCCGAGGTTCTGCACATTCATCGCGATTCCGATGTCGTTGGCCTCTTTTGCTATCTTGTCCACATCGCTAGAAGTTATGCTCTCTATCGATACTTTCTCTCTTCCTCTTATTTTATAGCTTTCCAAATGCTTCTCCCCTATCCAAACCTTTATCTTTTAGGTTTGATACATATATTTATAATTGATGTATGGTAAACGCCTTTTTCAGAAACCTTTTTAATGCTTTTCTGTTAATCTACAAAAGCGTACCTGCAACCTGGCTTTGGCAGAGGTTAGCCTTTATTCCCGGTGAACTGTTGAATTCCCCAAAGTTATTGTTAGAACACAAAGTATTGAGCGATAGCGAAGCAAAGAAGGCCTCTGAGAAATATAAGATACCGCTTAACAAGTTCCCGAAGATAAATCTGAAGGATCCACAGGTAGTCAAAATCGGAGCACAGGCTGGTCAACTCATAGCGGTAAAAAGAATTGAATGGGGAAAGTCGTACACTTATTACAGGGTTGTAATCGATTGAGTGTATTCTATGGAAAACGAACATGATATTATAAGGGCTTACCTGGAATCAAATCCGCTCTCCCAACAGCAGATAGACAGCTACAACAGGTTCGTTGGTAGCACGATACACAAGATAGTGGAGGGCATGAGCGTAATCGAGCCCAACATAAAGGATTACTCTATTAAGCTAGGCGGACTTAGATTTGCTCCTCCGATGGTGGTTGAATCTGATGGCACTTCTAAAAGGATAATGCCGCACGAGGCGGCAGCCAGAAACCTGAATTACTCCGCACTCATATATGCTACCTACACCCCTATGATAAGTGGCATACCTAAGGTCGACGACGTCAAAGAGACAATAATAGGCGAGCTACCGGTCATGGTAAGGAGCAGCATGTGCTACACCAGAAACATGACAAGAGAACAACTCGTACAGGAACACGAAGACCCTTATGATCCTGGAGGCTATTTCATAATAAAGGGCACTGAGCGTGTGCTTGTCGGCATAGAGGACATCGCCCCCAACAGAATGCTTAGCTCGACCGACAAGAAAGGATCGGCAGTCACAAGTGTGACCTCCACAACCCTCAACTTTAGAGCAAAGTGCAGTGTGACCCGCGACAAGTACGGAATTTATACAGTAATGTTCCCGACTATAAGCAAGGGCATAGACATAATCTTGGTCCTCAGGGCGCTCGGACTTAACGCATCTGACGTGATAAAGTATATATCAAACAATGATGCCAGGAACGACATGCTCCTAAATATAGAATCTTCTGAATCCAAAGAGGTGTCTGACAAGGATGTGCTTATGCACCTCGGGAAGATCTCTGCGCCGAACCAGGCAGCGGCATATCAGATAAAAAGGGCAGAATCACAGCTTGACATGTATATACTGCCGCATCTTGGAACTGAGAAGGAAAATAGGGCAGCCAAAGCGCGATATATCATAAAGATGGCAGACAGGGCATCACTACAGGCTTACGGATACATCAAGAAGGATGATAAGGACAGTTATGCGAACAAGAGGGTCAAGCTTGCTGGAGACCTCCTCGAGGAGCTTTTCACATCTGCGTTCAAGGCGCTTGTGAAAGACATAAGCTATAGGGTAGAAAGGACAAACGCGAGAGGCCGCAAGATGACGATGCATACTAACATAAACCCAGACACGCTCAAAGACAGGATATTGTATGCCATGGGAACAGGATCATGGCCTACTGGGCAAACAGGCGTATCCGAGGTGCTTGACAGAATCAACTTTCCAAGCAGCCTTGCGCACATAAGGAGGGTAAAATCTACTCTGGCTAAGAAGCACCCTAACTACCCTGCAAGGGATGTGCACGGTACCACTATAGGCAAGATATGCCCTACCGAGACACCAGAAGGCACAGCAGTAGGGCTCACAAAATACCTAGCGCTTATGGCAAAGGTTACAATCGGAGCCGATGAGAATCAAGTCATCGAAAGCATGAAGAAGCTTGAACTCGTGTGAATTATATTTGGTTATATTATGGCTAAAGAAAATAATCTTTGCACTGTCTTCTTTGACGGGAAGCATATAGCGGATGTCAAAGACGGAAAGGCGTTCGCCGAGGAAATAAGGAAGAGCAGAAGGAAGGGCCTTATCTCAGGTGAAGTCAATGTGGCGTATATAAAAAGGCTTAACGAAGTGCATGTCAATGCCGACAAGGGAAGGGTCAGGAAACCTTACATAATTGTAGAAGGCGGAAAGAGCAAGTTCGATGCGGAGCTAAGGGAAAAACTCAAAAAGAAGGAGATTGATTTCAACTATTTGGTAAGGAGAGGCATCATAGAGTACCTAGATGTGGAAGAAGAGGAAAACATACTCGCAGCGATGAAAGAGGAGGAAATAACTGGGCAGAGCACACATCTTGAGGTACATCCTGCGATAATGTTCGGGCTTACGGCCAATAGCAGCATCTTCCCCGAGTTCAACAGCGTTGGAAAGCATCCGCTCGCATGGCAGCTGATGAAACAAGCACAGGGACTTCCCGCGATGAACTTCCAAAGCAGATTCAATGCCCGTTCGTACTTATTGCATTATCCTCAAAGACCACTCATAGACAGCGCCACATACAGAGCTGCTAATCTAGCGATGCACGCGAACGGCCAGAACTTTATAGTCGCGGTGTCGACTTATCTTGGATACAACATGTCCGACGCAGTTGTAATAAACAAGGCAGCGGTAGACAGGGGCTTAGGAAGAAGCACCTTCTTCAAGACCTATTCTGATGAGGAAAGAAGATATCCCGGTGGACAGCAGGACAAGTTTGTCATACCGAACCCGAGTGTAGATGGCTATGAAGGAGAACAGGCTTACTCCAAACTCGGCGAAGACGGAATAGTGGAAGAGGAGATGGAGGTAAACGATGGCGATATAATAATAGGTAAGGCATCGCCACCGAGGTTCCTAGAAGAGCAGACAGCCTTCGGCGCCGGCATAGACAGGAGCAGGGACAATTCTACGAAGCTGAAGTCTGGCGAATCAGGGACTGTAGACAATGTTATGATTACTGAGACTTCTGGCGCGACAAAAATTGTGAAAGTCGTTATAAGGAGCAATATGATACCAGAATTGGGTGACAAAGTAGGATCAAGGCATGCGCAGAAGGGGGTAATAGGGGCCGTAATACCCCAGGAAGATATGCCTTTCACAAAGGACGGGATAGTCCCAGATCTGCTGCTCAGTCCGATGGGGTTGCCTAACAGAATGACTTTTGGACATATACTAGAGATGCTTGGCGCAAAGGCATCTGTTGTCAAAGGAGTGATACAGGATGGCACACCATTCTCGAAGAGAGGCACAGAGCTCATCAATTACTACGGGGATGTTCTTGAAGCTGCGGGCTTTGACCGCAACGGGAACGATGTACTCTATGACGGAAAGACAGGCAAGAGATTTGCGGCTTCGGTATTCATGGGGCCTGTATACTATTACAGACTTTATCAGATGACGAAACTAAAGCTACAAGTAAGGAGCAGAGGGCCTGTGCAGATACTTACAAGACAACCAACAGAGGGAAAACCGAGAAGTGGAGGAATAAGGCTAGAGGAGATGGCACGAGATGCCTTAGTCGGACATGGAGCTTCGCTCGTGCTGAAGGACCGTATGCTTGAACAAAGCGACAAGGATACGGTATGGATATGCAGGATATGTGGAGACATGGGGTACTTCGACCACATAAAGAACATGCCGATATGCCCGACATGCGGACCTGGTTCAAAGCTGGAAAGTGTGGAGATAAGCTACGCGTTCAAGGTGTTGTTGGACGAACTGAAGTCCATGCATATGCTTGCACGAATAAAGCTGAAAAATGACTAAGTGGTACGATGTATGCGGAATCAATTGATAGTATAAGGTTCTCTGTTGTAAGCCCAGAGATGATAAAGAAGGTCAGCGTAGCGAAGCTGGCAATCCCTGACACGTACAATGAGGATGGTTATCCGATTGACGGTGGTCTAATAGACCAGAGGCTGGGGGTGATAGATCCGGGACTCAGATGCAAGACATGTGGAGGAAGAGCGAAGAGCTGCATGGGACATTTCGGTCATTTAGAGCTCATAAGGCCGGTTATACATCCTGAATTCGCAAGGCTGGTCTTCATGATAATGCAGTCGACATGCGACAACTGCTATAGGGTTCTCGTGAGCGAGAAGAACATAGATATATTACGGAGCGCAGAAGACGAACAGATAGCGAGCATGGCAAAGCTCAAGAGCATCAAGAAGTGTCCGCACTGCGGAGCCAAGCAGAAAAAGCTGAAATTCGAAAGACCGACTTTCTTCTACATGGACGGCGAACGTCTGAAGTCAGACAGCATAAAGGACTGGATGTCGAAAATAAGTGATAATGACTTAGCCGTGATAGGGGTAGATGGGAACACAGTTAGGCCTGAGTGGGCCATACTTAGCGTATTGATAGTTCCGCCAGTCAACGTACGCCCCTCGATAACGCTAGAAAACGGTGACAGGAGTGAAGATGACCTCACGCACAAGCTCGTGGAAGTAATGAGAATAAACCAGAGACTTGAACAGGACATAGACGCAGGAGCGCCGCAGATAATAATAGACGACTTATGGGAGCTTCTGCAGTATCACGTTACCACTTACTTCAACAACGAGACACCAGGAGTGCCCGTGGCAAGACATAGAAGTACAAGACCATTGAAGACGCTCTCTCACAGGCTGAAGGGAAAGGAGGGCAGACTTAGATACAACCTAAGTGGAAAAAGGGTCAATTTCACAGCTCGGACAGTAATATGTGGAGACCCTAATCTTAGCATCAATGAGGTAGGGGTAGCACAGACCATAGCAGAGAGGCTTACGACGCCGATGCACGTGACGCACTGGAACATAGAGAAGGCAAAGGAGCTGATTGACAGAAGGGAGTATCCGATGGCAACCAACGTGATAAACAGCGAGGGCGTAAGAAAAAGAGTCACGGAATCTAACAGGATAGAGCTGGTATCCTCTATTGCGCCAGGATGGATAGTAGAAAGACAGCTGGTCGACAATGACGTGGCGCTTTTTAACAGGCAGCCGACCCTCCACAAGATGTCAATAATGGCGCACAGGATTAGAGTGCTGCCGGGAAAGACCATGAGGATATCTGTCAATGCGACAACGCCGTACAATGCGGACTTCGACGGGGACGAGATGAACCTGCATATACCGCAGTCAATAGAGGCGATTGCTGAAGCAAGATATATGATGAGGCCGACCGACGTGATACTTACGCCAAGAGACGGATCGCCGGTCATGTACATCGACGAAGAGGGGATAGTTGGAGCTTATTTCCTGACATCAAGCAATACGTACTTTGACAAGGACGAGGTATGCTCGATGTTGGCTTACGCGGGGATAAGCGAGCTCCCAGAGCAGGATAGGGATGGAAGATATAGCGGAAAGTCGATATTCTCGGTGCTGCTGCCAAAGGGACTAAACTATGAAGAGAGCGGAGGAGCGGTAGTGATAAAGGACGGGAAGCTGGTAGAAGGATTTATCAGGAAACAGACAATTGGAGGTGGCAAGGGACTTCTCCTCAAAAAGATATATATAGACTACGGCGGGGAAGCAGTAGCCGACTTCATATACAAGCTGACCAGAGTCACATATATGGTGGTGTATGCCAGAGGATTCACTATAGGGATAAAGGATTACCTTACAAACCAAAACATACAAAGAGAAAGCAAGAAGATAGTAGAAGAGACTAGGGAACAGGCGCACAAGATTCTTGAGAGCTACAAAGACAGGAGCATGGAGATACTGCCTGGATATAGCAACAGAGAAACTTACGAGATGTTGGTGCATGCGGCCACAGGAAACGCTAGGGGCATGGGAGTCAAATACATAGAAAAGACGTTCAGCACGGACAATATGGCATTTCTTATACCGACATTGGGCGCAAGGGGAGGCATACAAAACTTTGTGCAGATGCTGATGTTTATAGGGCAGCAGTCCGTAAGGGGAAACAGGATAACTAGGGGTTACAGCGGAAGGGTCATACCTTACTTCAAGAAAAATGACAAGAGCCCAGAGGCGAAAGGTTTCATAGCATCCTCGTTTATGGATGGATTAGAACCAAAGGAGTTCTATCTGCATGCGATGGGGGCAAGAGACTCGACTATGGGTAAAGCACTAGTTACAGCAGTCAGCGGATATCTTATGAGGCGACTTATACATGCATTGCAGGACATATACGTGGAGAGCGACCTTAGCGTGAGGAATGCAGCAGGAGATATAATACAGCCAATATACGGATCTGACGGAATCGATACGATATACGAGACCTTGTGATTAGGAGATTTGTGAGAACATGGAGACGAAAAGGAATGAGATATCATACGGGGAACCTGTAGGCGTGGTAACGGCGCAGTCAATCGGAGAGAGATCTACCCAGATGGTACTAAGAACATTCCATTCTGCAGGTATAGTCTCGCAGGTGGTAACCGCCGGGCTGCCAAGGCTGATAGAAATACTTGACGCGAGAAAGAAGCCGAAGCACCCCACAATGACAATAACGTTCGATAAGAAGATAGCATCAAACTACGAGGACGTAAAGGAGATGAAAAAGAGGATAGAAGAGGTAAGAGTAAGCTCTCTCTTAGAAAGCTTTGAGGAGAACCTTAAGGCAGGAACTATGGTCCTTAACCTAGACAAGGAGGCGCTTGCACTGCGTTCTATAACTGTAAGGAGGGTAATGGATATGATATCGCAGAGATTCCCTGATGTCGAGCTGTCTAACGAGGGAAATAGCGTATCCGTCAGATCCAAAAAGAAAAAGGAGATACGAGCGGTCAGAACCGCATTCGTCAACATAAGGGCCGAGATGATAAGTGGAGTCGAAGGAATAGAGAAGGTAGTCGTAAACTCCGAAGGAGGGCTGTTCTATATCTCAACAAATGGGAGCAACCTTAAGGGGGTTTTAGAAGTGAATGAGATAAACCCCGAAAATGTCTATACGAACGACATGTTTGAGATACTTAACGTGTTCGGGGTCGAGGCAGCCAGAGCTGCGATAGTCAATGAAATGATGCAGGTGTTTGCGATAGAAGACACGAAGATTAACGTGAAGCATGCGATGCTCATAGCAGATGCAATGACACAGAAGGGGGTGATAAAGAGCATAGGTAGGCACGGGCTTGCAGGAGACAAAGAGTCAGTATTTGCAAGGGCCGCTTATGAAGAAACGATAAAGCACTTTGTCAATGCGGCCTTCTTCAGCGAGACAGACAGATTGAAAGGAGTCGCGGAGAACATAATAATCGGAAGGCAGATAACGGTCGGCACTGGAAGGGTAAAGCTCATGATAAAGAATGCCGATCTCGAAAAGGTAAAGCCGGAGGATTAAGAAGGCATAAAAACCTTACATATTATATCTAAGAGAATTCTATGATACAAGAGAGGCCGTTTGACATACTGAGCAAGTCTACAGGAAAGCAGGTGCTTATAAGGCTGAAGGGAGGCGCATCGATAAGGGGCACACTGACATCCTTTGATGCACACATGAACATAGTCATAGAGAGCGCGGAAGAGCTGGATGGAGGAGAGCTCAAGGCAAAGCTGGGAACGGTGCTTCTAAGGGGAGGTAACATAATATACGTCTCTCCTGCTTGGTCTAATTAGCCCGATAAGTCTAATACACTGGTCGCATAGAACAGACGCATGGCGCACACAGAGTAAACCTTTTATGGTTGCGTAGATTAAGAGTAAGCGATTTGTGTGCAGAGAAAAAGGTCACAGGCGGCGATTGAGTACCTGACGACTTACGGGTGGGCGATAATGATACTGGCGGTAGCAGCGCTAGTATTATTCAGCCTGGGACTTTTTGATCCTTACACATATGCGCCAAAGGCGCAGCCTGGAGCATGCTACGTAATAAGGCCTCAGGCAGTGATAGACACAGGAGCGTACCTGAGCGGAACATGCACCAACGAGATACCACAGTATGTGACACGGTTCGGCGTGGCGAACAGTTCTGTTTCAGCAAGACTACCAACGAGTGCAGTAGCCAGCACATCAATATCAGCATGGTTCTTGTCGGCCTCATCAACACAAGGCCAGACGGTTGTCTTGCTTGGTAGCAATGGAGGCAATAACGGATATGGCATTTATCTAGGAGGAGGCTGTGTTGGTGGAACACTGACAATTCTTGAATCTGCGGTAAGGTGGATATGCACAGGAGTCACATATACTACCAATACGTGGTATAATATTGCTCTTGTATCAATGCCAAGTTCCGGAAATGTTGTATACAATTTGTATCTAAATGGCAATGCTGTTTACACATCGCCTCCGGAATCTCTTCCAATTACGCCAGTATCTCCGATGCTTATCGGCAACGATAACGCTAACAGAAACTTCAACGGTTCCATCTCTAATGTCCAAATCTACAACACTTCCCTCTCTACAAACGATATAATAGCTCTGTACGACGAAGGCATCGGCGGCGAACCGATAAATATACAGAATCTGGTCGGGTGGTGGCCGCTGAACGGGAACGCGAATGACTACAGTGGAAACAACAACACAGGCATTCCGAATAATGTCATATATGATTCTAAATGGTATTCCGGCTATGCCAGGCCGTAAGAAGGGATTTTATACATATGCTCTATCATATTACTGCTGGGCTTCTGGCGCAACGGTAGCGCGCCTGCATGGCAT
>JAKAWS010000012.1 GCA_021816885.1 Microcaldota archaeon | reverse complement strand
TGCCGCGATTAACCAACCGTGTATTATATATTTTCCAGTTTCTACTTTGTTTCATACTAGTCGCCAAAACTAGTATGAACCTAGGGATTAAAACCCCTAGGTTTTAGTGGAATTATTGGACACAGTCTATTCGCCATAATATTATTATATTCGTGCAATTATTTAAGACTTGTTATCCAATTTTTGAGCCTTTCAGCTTTCTCTACCAGTGGAAAATTACTGCTTACTGAAATGCTAGCTGAACTGGAAGCTCCAGTAGGCTCGGATTTGAACCTGCTGTGGGGTTGAATGCCCTGCGTCCTTTGTCGGTAAATGCGTATCAGGCACGCCTAAAACAGTGCCAGTTTGCCTATACCTACAAAATGTTTTTTGTCGTTAGTATACAGTTTTGCATTGTTGTTTATCGAGATAGCCGCTATCATAGCATCTGTTCTTGACAGCCTCTTCCCTCTTTTTTCCGTATCAAATTCCAATTTTGCTGCTAATATTGCATCCTCCATCGTATAAGCCAGAACCGGGAGCTGCATTAGATATCCAGACGGTTTAGCATATTTTAGGAGTCCGTACATGACCTCATGCAGATTTATTGCGGTTATGCAAAAGGTATCGCCGCTTTCTGTAATCTTCCTATAGGCGGCTTCTCCAACTTTGGATTCCTTATCGTAGATTTCTATAAGTATGTCGCTGTCAAGGATTATCAAAGCCTCATCTCAGATCTCTTGGCATAAAGTTCGGAAAGCATCTTGCGCTTATTTTTGAACTCGGCACTTCCCCTGATCTCCGTCAATATGTCGATGGGTGTCGCCGTCTTCAACAGGCGTTCAAACAATTCGCTGAAGCTCTCTTCGTTTTTCTTTGCCTTCACAAGATTATTGTATACCTTTTCCCTTATGGTAATCGTTTTAGCCATATTAATATCATGTTTAAACATATATTTAAACATTGCTCCCACCGGGATTTGAACCCGGGTTGCGGGGTTGAAGGCCCCGCGTCCTTGGCCGTGCTAGACGATAGGAGCTCGCCTTTCTTCTCTCTCTCGCAGATTTAAAAATCTTCCTTTTACTCCTTTATTGCGGCCATCACTTTGCCGAATGTATCCCCAACGCTCTCTTCCGACCTTATCACATGTGTGTTTGGATACAGTTCGGTTAAGCTTAGATACGCCTTTCTTACTCTTTCCAGGAATTCCCTTTTCTCGAATCTTTCTGTTTTTCCTGCCCCGCTCTTTTCCTTACCATTTTTCTTTGCTGTTCTTCTCTCCACCCTGTTCATCGCCTCATTAGCATCCACATCTATTATTATTGTATGGTCCGGCACAATGAATCCGCTGTTGAGCTCTATCAGCCATTTTTTGTCGAGTCCCGCTGCCATTCCATATGCTATGGTCGAGAGCACATACCTGTCGGATATCACGCTTGCCGTGCTGGTGTATGAAGAAATCTCTCTCACGTGCTCTGATCTGTCCGCAACAAACAAGAGCTGTATCGTTCTGTCATCTACCTTCTCCTCCCCCCTCAAGTAACTTCTTAGCAGCTGTCCTATCTTTCCGTTTGTCGGTTCAGCGGTCAGTATTGTTTTTTCTCTTCCGCCCATATACTCATGGAGCATCCTTGCCTGGGTGCTCTTTCCTGAACCGTCTATTCCATCAAATGCCACAAACACAGATACCACCAATTTATAATTCTGATTCTACTAAACATCGATATAATATATTAACATTGGGTAGGTAAAATGATGCTGTCTGGATTCGACATAGAACATCTCGTCAAGACTGGCCGCCTTAGCGTCCGCCCCTTTTCGAAAGGCTCGGTCAGGGAGAACGGAATCGACTTCAGGCTGGCAAACGAGATCGCGCGCCATCCTCTGTTCAAGGAGGGATTTGTCTTGGATCCATCCAATCCTGCTCATATCTCGTCTAGCTACAAGATAGAGAAAGGAAAGGGCAGGATGGTAATACGCGCACATGAACAGGTGCTTCTCTCTACGCTTGAGTTCATAGAGGTGCCTGACGACATTGCTGGTTTCGTCGAGCTGCGCAGCACATGGGCCAGACACGGCCTTTCCATGCCTCCCACGATAATAGACGCTGGATTTGCCGGCAATATCACATTGGAAGTGGTTAACAATGCCCCTTACGATATAGCCTTAAAGTCTCGAATCCCTTTCGCCCATATAGTTTTCAACAAACTGAACAACAAGGCATCTGACCCGTATAAGGGGACATATTACGGCCAGAAGGGGATAAGACTCCCCAAGCCGATAAGATAGTAGATAGATATCTATCTATCTTCTTCTAAAAGATAGGTCTTCTGCCTCTCCCTGCGCCACATTCTCATGCGGCTGACCGGCGGCCACTCTTGCCGAAGAAACAAGCACCACATCTCCTATGTTCTTCACATTCCTGAAGAGCACGCTCTTGTGCTGCAGCAATCTTCTTACCTCCTCCTCTGAAGAGTTCCTCCATTCCTCCATTAGCAGCCGGCTTACCTCCCCTGTCTGAAGGTCAACTATAGCGTCCTTTACCTCTCCAAGGTATTGTCCAGCATCGCTGTATATGTCCATGTTGTAGATTTCCGAAACCTTCATTATATCACCATCGCCTTGCTACTTTTCTTCTGTGAACGTTTAAATAGCTTATCAATAGGGACCGAATAAGAGAATAAACGGCCGGGGCATGTCCTAGTTAACATCTCCTTCCATTTACCTTCTTATCCCTATGTTCTTCTGCCCTCTACCGCCTCTTCATATTTAAACCTACTTGCCCAATAAATGTGCGATACATTTAAATATCTATGCTTAGTCTATAATTATATCTGCTTTTAGTTAAGTTTAAAAACGTTACTTATTTTTCGACTGATTATACGGTGAAAAAATGGCAAAAAAAGAACCAAAGACCAATAGCAAGAAGAGTAAAACGGCTCACGCAGCCAAGGCTGTCCATCCTAAGACAAAGGCGCCAAACCGCCGCCCTTTGGCTAGACAGGTACAGATCCAGAAACCTGCAGCGCCAAATCCCACCGAATTTCACCCGCATGGCAAGCTCGTGGTTCAAGACAACAAGATAAACCTGATAGATGAACAGAGTCTAGAGAGTATACCCGACCCTTCACAGTCCCAAAGCCATTCAGTCCCAGCAGTGATGCCTGGAAAACAGTGCCCATCCTGCAGGAGCGACAACCTCATTTACGATAGAGAGCGCGGAGAGCTCGTATGCAACAACTGCGGGCTTGTGATCGAAGAGAACATCACAGATTTAGGCCAAGAATGGCGCGCATTCGATTCAGATCAACGTAACTCAAGAGCCAGGACAGGCGCTCCGATGAAATATACAAAGGCCAACAAAGGGCTTGTCACAGAGATAGACCTTTACAACAAGGATATACGCGGAGTACGTGTACCCTCCAAGAGACATGCACAGCTTTACCGCATGAAGAAATGGCACAAGCGCGCGAGCATAGCAAGCTCAAGCGAGCGCAACTATCTTATAGCGCTTCCAGAGCTAAACAGAGTTGCAAGCTACCTCGGACTGCCAGAAAACATACGTGAAAACGCTGCGCTCCTTTACAGAAGGTGCGTACAGAACAATTTCATAAGGGGCCGTCCTATAGAGACTGTCGTACAGGCTGTCATATATGCCGCCTGCAGGAAGGCAGGAATGCCTCGCACTCTAGATGAGATCGCAAGCATATCCGGACTTCCGAAGAAAGAGGTCGGCCGGGCATACAGGGCAATATCTCATGGCCTCAACCTAAAGATACCGCTTACAGATCCAATAAGCTACGTACCAAGGTATGTGAGCGCACTCAAGCTTAGTGCGGAGTCGCAGGAGGAAGCGGTGAAACTGCTGAAAAGCGCGATGAAGAAGGGACTCGTATCTGGAAGAAGTCCTACTGGGGTAAGCGCAGCAGCAGTATACATCGCAGGGGCCATAGCAGGGGAACGTCGAACCCAGAAAGAGGTAGCCGATGTTGCCGGAGTCACTGAAGTGACAATAAGGAACAGGTACAGGGAACTCAAGGAACAACTGAACATCGACGTGAATCTGTAGTGGTGAGATGCATGCGAAGAGCACGGCCATAATAATGGCCGTGTCAGTATTCCTGGCTGTCTTTGCCGGCATAGGCATAAGCAACGGTATCCCAAACCAGAGCGCATTTTCCTCAAACCAGAATGTATCCAACCATCACAGCATAAGCAAACAGCTCTCAGAAGAGATAAATTCTACCTCTGGATACATACGCACCGTGAACCAGAGCGCATATTTTTTCTTCTACCCAGATCTTACTGATTCATACGCATATCTCAACGAAGCGAACTCCATAGCGCCACAGAACCAATCAAAGGCAGAGTCCCTGCTACTGCTTGCTAGGACATCAGCCACCCAGTCCCTTTCTGACATAATACAATACAAGGAGTACGCGATATTTACGCTGATAATAATCACATTATTGTCAGGGTTCGGGATGTATAGGTTCATGCGTGTCACGAAACACCCACTCAAACCCGGCAGGATTAATACGTCTCGCGCTAAAGTTAAAGAGTAAGCTTATATACTTTATTTGTAATGTCTCTTCGGTGTGGATTGGGTTTGCCTGTTGGCCGAACCGGTCTTAAGGGTGTTAGGATGGAAGGAAATGGAGAACTATACGGCGGTCAGGTTGAAGAGGGCGTGGATTACGACCTAAGAGTTGACGCGAAGGGCATAAACGGAGAAGGCATAGGCAGGCTGGGTCGGATTGTTGTCTTTGTAAAAGATGGCAAGACAAGGGTTGGCAACACATACAAAGTGAAGGTCACAAAAATGTATCGCACTTTCTGCAATGCACAGCTTGTGGAGCAGAAATCCAAACCGATCGTCGGCGATGTGACATTGATGCTGAAATGATTGGAGCACAATCAAAAGCTTTATATGTCTGCGCTACGAACTGTGATTTGTTCCTTACTGTTTTGTTTTCATCCTACTTTGATGACTAACTAGGCGATTTTAATGGATAGAAATTCAATGGAAAAACTAATGAAAGGCACTACTACAATAGGCATAGTGTGCAGCGACGGTGTAGTATTGGGCGCGGACAGCAGGGCCACGATGGATGTCTTTATAGCCTCGCCAGACGCGAGGAAGGTATGGAAGATAGACGAGAACATCGGGCTGACTATAGCTGGTGGTGTGGGCGATGCACAGGAGCTGATAAGACAGGTGCGGATACAGAATGAAGTATACAAGATGGAAGAGGGAAAACCGCTTTCCCCTAAGGCAGCCACATCCCTGCTTTCAATTATACTACAAGACTCCAAGTTTTACCCTTATTTCGTACAGTTGATAGTCGGTGGCGTGGATGCAAAGGGAAATCCACAGCTCTATTCTCTTGACATGGCTGGTGGATATCAGGAAGAGCAGAGCTTTACTTCTACTGGCAGCGGATCTATTGCAGCACTCGGATACATAGAAGGCGCATACAAAAAGAATATGGGCGTAAAGGACGGGATAAGGCTAGTCAACAAAGCTCTATCAATAGCCATGAGGAGGGACTCGGCCACGGGTGACAAGATACTGATAGCGGTCTTGACGAAGAGTGGGTATGAGGAATATTCCGGAAAGGAGCTGGAGAAGGCCACCGCTGTAGAAAGTTCAAAAGAGAAGTAAGCAGTTCTATTCATAACAGGCGAACCAACAAGTGAGATTAGTGGAAGATAGGGAAGAGACTACTACGGATAAGCCGCAACAGGAAGTGCAGAAGCCGACACCGGAAGAGCTATTCAAAAGGATAGAGGAGATGCTGCCCCACGAAGCGGGATTCGTCAAGGCGGAGTTTGAGGGGCCGGATGTCATAGTATGGGTAAAAAGACTTTCTGCGGTATACGCAAACGAACAGACAATCAAGAGCATAGCGATAGCTACCAAGAAGAAGTTGATAATCAGGAGTGAAAGCTCGTCTCTTATGGAGGTAGCACGCGCAACCGAAGAGATAAAAAAGATAATACCGGAGACGGCAGGGGTAAAGAACATACGTTTTGTTCCAGAGTTCTCAGAGGTGTGCATAGAGGCGCTGAAGCCCGGCTTAGTTATAGGCAAGGGCGGTGCAACAATGAAGAGCATAGCTAGCAAGACCGGTTGGGTACCCAAGATATTGCGCGTCCCAACCATGGACAGCGAGACGATAACAGGAGTAAGGCAGCTCATGTTCTCTGAAAGCGGCTTCAGGAAGAAGTTCCTGAAGAAGGTAGGGAACAAGATAAACACCACGATAGCGAAGAGCGAGTGGTTCAAGGCGACAGCATTGGGCGGATTCCAGGAGGTCGGAAGGAGCAGCCTGCTCCTCGAAACTCCAAAATCAAAGGTGCTTATAGACTGCGGCATAAGTCCGGAGCCAGCTTTGAAGGGAAGCTCAGCGAACACGGATCCGGATACGAACAAAGCGTTTCCGTACCTAGACAGCGCAAACATGACGATCGGAGACCTCGATGCGATAATAATAACACATGGCCACATGGACCACATAGGTTTCGTTCCATACTTATACAAGTTCGGATACGAAGGCCCTACATACTGCACTACTCCGACAAGGGAGATAGCTGCGCTCCAGCTCACAGACTACATCAAGCTCGTACAGAGAAGTGGCGGCACTACCCTATATGATGAGAAGGATGTGAAAAAGATGCTCATGCACATGATAACAAGAGAGTACGAGGAAGTCACAAACATAACAGACGAGCTAAAGCTCACATATCATAACGCCGGCCACATACTCGGCAGCTCTACGGTGCATCTGCATGTTGGAGAGGGGATGTACAATATAGTGCATTCAGGAGACATGAAGTACGGCTTCTCAAGGCTGCTTGATCCGGCCAGCACAAGATACCCAAGAATCGATACATTATTCATAGAGAGTACAAATGGAGGTCCGCATGATATATCCCCAAACAGGAGGGATATGGAAAAGGTGCTCATGGATACTATAAAGAGGACGATAGACAGGAAGGGAAAGGTGCTCATTCCTGTGTTCTCGTTGGGAAGGAGCCAAGAGCTGCAGCTTGTGCTAGAGAACTACATGACCAACAATCCACAGTACAAGATGGATGTGCCTGTGTATCTTGACGGGATGCTTATAGAGGACAGCGCGATACACACCGCTTATCCTGAGTACCTGAAGGAGGGGATAAGGAACAGGATACTCAACAACAGGTCACCGTTCGAGAGCGAGATATTCGCGGTCGCAAAGGGGGAGAGGAAGGAAGAAATAGTGGAGCGAGGTCCATCGATAATACTGGCGAGCGGCGGGATGCTCAATGGCGGAGTGGCGGTGGAGTACTTCAAAAGGTTGGCAGAGGATAAAAATAACGCCCTGTTCTTTGTGGGATACAACAGCGCGACCTCTCTTGGGAGAAGGCTACAGAACGGCCTTTCGGAAGTTGCGCTGCCGGACGAATCAGGCCATACGCGGAACTACAAGATAGCGATGGAGATACATGCGATGAAGGGATTCAGCGGTCACAGCGACAGGCACGAACTCTTAAACTTCGTACAAGGCCTCAACACAAAGCCGAAGAACATATTTACGATGCATGGAGACAAGGCGAAGTGTGAGGACCTCGCAAGGGCGATGGGAAGAATAGTGAAAGCGGATGCACGGGCTCCGATGAACCTTGAGTCCATGCGGCTCAAGTAAGGTTTTAAATGCACAGCAGATAATGTGTTTGGATGAAAGACCTAAGCATTGTCATACCCGCTCTTAACGAGCCCACTGTTCCTGGAATAGTAAAAAAGCTATACGACATATTCGGCAAAGACACAGAAATAATAGTGGTCAACAAGAGCAACAAAAAGATAGAGCGGGAACTAAGGAGGACTGGAGCGCAGGTCGTAGAGCAGAATCCGTTGGGTTACGAGAGCGCGCTGATGCAGGGATTCAACACTGCGACCAACGAAATTCTCGCGACAATCGACGCCGACGGCACATACGATCCGGCAGACCTAGCCAAGGCGGTCGCAGAGCTGAGAAAAGACCAGCATACAGGTTTCGTATCGGCCGCAAGAGTCATCGGCAGAGAAAAGGCGATGACGCGCACCATAAGATTCGGGAACACATTTCTAACAAAACTTTTCAATCTTCTCTACAGACAGAAGATGCAGGACGTGCTGAGCGGCTCGTTCGCAATAAGGAAGGAGGCTTTTGACTACATACGCAATTCCGAGCCGTACCGTGCCGGGACCCTCTTTTTTGAAATCGAGATATCCAGAAGAGGATATAAGACAAAGAATGTGGTCGGAAGCTACAGGCCCAGGGCAGGCACAGTCTCGCGCATATCCAAATCAAAGCCCTTCTATGGCCTGACGATGGCATACCATTCGATAAGGTACGCAAGGGATTACAATCCGCTCCTGATATTCGGGACGGTAGGGCTTCTGGCGATAATAGCGGGGCTGGTCCTCGGCGGATTTGTAGTAGCTGCTTATCTCAAGAGCGGGACTCTGCAGGCAGTAGGACGCGCGCTCGTCGCATTTCTTCTTATAATACTGGGTTTCGTATCGATAATAGCAGGCCTGATACTCGACATGCTTCTGGGAATAGAGCGGCTCATATATAGGAAGAAGTAGTCACTCTTTTGCGGTAACGAGTGAGCGTTCCTGGTATCTGCCTCTTGTCTCTATATCTTCAAGTTTCCTCAAGACAGCACTTCCGGAGAGTGCCACCCTCTTATAGCTATCAAGCGCAGTTTTGAATCCTTCGCCAAGCGATCTTTTGAGAAGGAGCAGGTCGAGTGCCTTCTCCTCGACGGAATCTGTCTGGGCGGACAGGCCGAAGTCTATGGCGTACAACGAACCATTATCCCCAATCATAAGGTTTGCTTTTGTGAAGTCGCCGTGCGCTATGTCAGAATTATGCAGCTTTGCAAGTATCTTTCCGGAGTCTTTCAGTACGCTGCGGGGAAGCCTCTCGTCCAACTCATAGAGCACCGTGCCGTCTATCTTCTCCATAAATATCGAGTATTTGCTGACCAGAAGGATTGATGGCACAGCGACACCGGCGCGTCTTGCCGCAATCATGGCCTTTGCTTCGCTTCTCGTCCTTCTCAAGCTCAGCGACTCATCTAGCGCTGCCGGCATATAATTTTTCTTACGCCTATACTTCATGATGCATTTTATCCCAAGCAGGTCAACCAAGTATATGTCAGCCTCAGCCCCTTCCGATATCTTCATTACCATAAAATCTCAACTTTATCTATCCTATAATGCTGGTCTGTTACAGCCGCAGAAAGGTCGAACTTGTAACCAGCGCCGAGCATCTTCTCCGCGACGAGCGCGATCATGCCTCCGTTGTCTGCGTTGAACTCGTTTGGAGCGACATGCACCCGAGACTTATGTGCAGCCGCCATAGATTCAAGCATGTCCCTGAGCCGGACGCTTTGGGCAACCCCACCGCACAGAAGTATATCGCTCTTCTTCGTAAGCAGCAACGCGCGCTCGGTTGCCTCGCAAAGCATCGAGAATGCTGTATTCTGGATGGAGAATGCGATATCTTCAATCCTTTCCTTTCCGATGCGTTTTGTTGCGTGCGTGAGAAGGCCAGTGAAGGTAAAATCCATTCCCTTGACCGTGTAAGGCATCGGCACATAAGACCCACCCTCAGCGACATGGGCGACAGTAGATCCCCATGCAGGCTTGAGCCCGGCGGCTCTTGCAAAGACATCAAGCATGTTCCCGACTCCGATGTCGAATGTCTCCCCAAGGACATAGTAATGCCTGAAGCCGAGCGCGTCAGACAAAGAGAGTATCTGGGAGTTTCCTCCGCTCACATAGAGCGCTATCGGGTCTTTGACTCTTGACAGATGTTTCGTGATCTCTACATGTGCGACTGCATGATTTACTGGTATTATCGGCAGGCAGTACTTGACGGATATTGCTCTGGCGGCAAGCTGTCCTGTTCTGAGGCAAGCGCCGATGCCGGGGCCTTTTGTATAGCCAACAGCCATAATGTCATCTATGGCAAGCCCGGCAGTATCCAATGCCTCTTTTATGACTCGCCATCCGTTTTTTGAATGAAAGTCAGCTACTTTTGAGGGTATCATCCCCTTGTCTGATATCTTATACATTGATTTGCAGTTGGCAAGGATTTTGCCGTGTTCGACGATACCAACGCCGAAGGTATGTGCGCTGCTCTCAATCCCAAGTACTGCCAACAGATCACCTAAGGAGCTGTGTAACCGCTCTCCCAGTTGGAGGTGAAGGTCACCCCCGTAGGAACACCGTTGTTGCCGTTACCGCTGTAGTCATTCGAGTTCCCGTTCAGGGGCCACCAGCCGACGAGGTTTTGGATGTTTACTGGTGCGCCCCCTATTCCTTCGGCATAAAGTGTATTTACCGAATTTGGAGAGAGGGAGGAGTTGTAGATCTGTATATTGGATAGATATATGTTAGAGTATCCATGTTCACCTACGCCAACTACAAGCTTTCCTGTACCTACACCTGCAGGTCCTACTGTATTAGAAAATGCTGCTGTGTATTGCCCCCCATAAGAGTAATAATATGCATTTCCGACTGAATAACTATAGGTAAAGCAATCAAAGTACCATCTGTTCTGAACCAACGTGTAAGGCAAGTTACTATATGCAATATTACTGCCGCCATTAGGAATCCATATTGTAAATCCCGATTCGCCTCCACTAGGTCCGAATGCGTATTCCCATGTGCTGCCGCCACTTGGCTGCGTTTCGCCTTTAAATAAGATTCCATTATAATTGGTTGACAAAGACAGATACCATGCACAGAGAGACATTGCCCCATTTGGACCTGCTTCCGGACTTAATATGGTACTATTGCCTAAATCTATGTATGCATTCTGTCCATTGAACGACGCTACATACTGCGGTATCTCGTTGGTGGTGCATGTCGGTCCAACCGCAGAAACGAACAGGTTGCTGCCCGGCCCGTTCGGCCTTAGTATCTGGCAGCTTCCCGGACTCGCCTTCGGTGCGAATGTGTATGGGTTGAAGAGGTTAAGTGAGAAGAACGCCACCAGCACAATTGCGATGATGAGTATCGCCCACCCGTATGTCATCAGATACTCCATTGCCGACTGGCCTGTTTCTCTACGATATCTTGTCCTTTTGGTCTGCATCATCCAACCTTCGCCACTATCTTGCCGAGCTCGGTGAACGGGAATCCATTCTGCGTGTCTACGTACCTTACCACAAAGTAACCTTCGTATACTGAACTAGTGCTCCCTGAGAATATTGTCCCGTTATCATAGCAGTTCACTGTAGTAGAATAGTTCTGCTCTAGTTCCAGCATTACCTCGGGGCTAATGGTCGTCATGTTGGTCAGAGAGCCTTGGACATTGCAGCCTACTGCAGTTATGTTTATCGGGTAATCCATGTTGTTCGGCGCTATGTTTATGCTTAGGCTTCCAGATCCTGAAAGGCTATAACTCAGGCACGAGAAATCTGGAAATACGCACTCCGGAGTTACGTTAGGGGAGAAGAATCCTGCCGCGTAGAGAACTGCGAGCACTATCCCTATTATCATTATTGCCCAACCGTAAGTGGTAAGGTACTCCATCGCGGCTTGAGATTTCATGGTATACTCTGTCAATCAAGCTATAAAAATCTATATTCTGCCTTTGGACTCCCCTGTAGAGATTCCTCTTGCAATAAGATGCGCAGCCCTCAATGTCTCGACCGCCTTTCTGGTCATCTCGTTCCCTATATCTGCCGGATCTGCAAGTCCGCAGACAAAGAAACCTTCAGCCTTTCTGACGACCAACCGCTTGTCCTGTATTATCCTTAACCTCTCTTTCGCTTCTGATGCTATGTACGCGGACCTTATCGCGTTAGCCATGCGCCTCGCATTCGGCTTTTTTCTCGTTATCATGAGCAGCCGCTTCCCTGTTTTCTTTTCTACCCATTCCGGATCTATTAGATTCAACCCTGCCAACGCTATTCCGTTTGTCACAATCAATCTTATCTGCTCCTTCAGTCTTGATCTGTTTACCATCCTTGCAATTACTTTCGCAGCCTCGCTTCCTCCCGGCCGGACAAAGTCAGACAAAATCCCCTCTATAATCCCATCCCTTTCAATCACACATACGAGAATAACCTTCTCGTATCCAGAACCCCTTATCGGTCCCGTCGCAAACGCTGCTACTCTCGACCCTTCCTTAAGCATGAACAACACATGCCGCAATCGTTCTACTTCAAAGAGCTTTTTATACTTGATATCTCCTCTTCCAACTCCCCTACTGCCTTCTCAAGTACGTCCTTCGGCTTCTTTCTGCCTGTCTTTAATGTGAGCCTTCTCCCGATGGTCTCTATGTGGTCTTCGCTTACGCCGGCAAACTCGACATCCTTATCCTTAAGCATCGTCTTTGCGAGTAGCTCCGGGATTGTAGCGTCAAAAGTTTCGAATTCAAGCACAAGCTCTTTTCCCTCATTCTTCAATACTCTTATTTCCATATCTTGCACCTCCTCTATTATATCTGTTCCCTCCTCTCTCCCTTTCTCTTCCTTGTCTTCTTCTGTTCTCGCGCTCTCTCTCTTCCTCATTGTAGCTGTCTATATTCTCCATGCTGCGCTCTATTGCCTTTACCACATCGCCAAACTTCCCATACAGCGGGCTTATCTTTTTTCTTGTCCTGTAATCGCACACAATGCATCTCGCACTTCCGTCAGTCGCTTCCATCTCCCCATTGCATCGCTCGCATTTAGAGAATACGACTCCGGTTTCTTCGTCTCTAAGGCCCAGCATGTAAGAGTCGTCGTCCTCTGCAAATATCCTTGCCAGCACCACGTCAGAAGAGGCGCACGGTCTTGGCGCTTCTGCTTCGTGTCTTCCAAAATCCCTTCCATCCCTAGGTTTAGGTATTATTATCTTACCGTCCTTTATGGCGACGTACCTTTTTCCGCCTATCACAGCTTCGTCTATATCGACAAACAGTACGCTCTTAAGGTCAGCGACTACAGTTCCAGAGACCAGCATTCCCTTTCCGTACTTGCATATGCCATGCTGTGGTTCCACGCTCGCCTTTCCTTCTTCGAAGGTGGGCCTGCCAATCACAGTCGCATATAGTGTGCCATCGTACGCTATCGTGTTCTTTTCCGGAACGCACTCCTCCTCAGTCGCAACTCGGTCTCCCGGTATAACTATCTCTCTCTCTTCCATAAAAATCAGCAATCAAAAAGCTATTCTATAAAAGATGTTAAGATTAATATTCCTTGTGATAGGTTCATAAACCGGCGATTGCATAACAGAAACGAATCCGATATCGGTGTCAGGCACGCATTTCCGCGTATTTGTGGTTGACTCTAGAAACCGCCACTCCTATGCCAGGATAAGGGACAGTGCTGCCATCATAAGCGTGCCTGTGCGCCTCAGAGGAGAGGAGAGGGAAGAGACCGTTAAGTACCTGCGCCTGAGACTAGAGCGCCTGCTGCACAAGCATCCAAACAGGTTCCTAGGCCGGCGCATCGAATTCAGAGGGGAGTGCGTAAGCCGTCCGCTGGGAATTCTGACCAGCATAATCAAAGACAAAGAGCCATCGAGAAAGCCTAATTATTCTATAGCCGATCGCGAAGGCTCGAAAGAGGTAATGATATCGCTTCCAACGTCTCTCAACATACAAGAATACACAGAAGCGTTTAATGCCATTGCCACCAGGGCAGTGATTGAATCGTCTATTGAGCGGCTTTCCGACACAATCCGACTCATAGACGCCGAGCATTTTAGAGAAAGGATTGGCAGGATAAGCATAAGGAGAAGCAAGAGCGTGTGGGGCTCTATATCCCACAATCGCGACCTAACACTGAACTTCAGCCTCCTGTATGTGCCGAAGGAAATGCTCGAGTACGTGATAGTGCATGAATTATCCCACATAAGGAACAGAGGGCATGATAGGCGGTTCTGGGAATCTGTCGGAAAGGTAATCCCGGACTATAAAGAGAGAAGAGCATGGCTCAGGGAGCATAGCTCCCTGATGGGTTGATACTCAGCCGAAAAGGCTTGCGAGTCCGCCTGCTGCCTCCTCCTCGTTTTTTGCCGCTTCCTCAGGATGCTTTTCTTCCTTAGGTTTTGCTTCAGCGTGCTGCGCCCCACCTGCAGGTGCAGGAGCTGCGACATGCATGCTCTGAGCGTTCTTTATGACATCCTTTATGCTAACTCCTTTGAGCGACTCGACTACTGCCTTTGCCTTAGCCTCGTCAGGGCTGAATCCAGCAGCCTTTACCACTTCTATTATGCTCTTCTCGTTTATCTCCTTACCTGCCTCGTCAAGAAGCAGTGCAGCGTATACATACTCCATAATTTCACCTTAATGTAATCAATCAGCTCCCGACAAGGCTGCCGAGAGTCGATGCCGCCGCATATGCATTCGCAAGCAGCGCATCTATCACTTTGCTGTCATATATCTTTGCCCCTACTCCAAGGGCCATCGCATTCCTGTAAGCTTCCTCAACAAACTTCTTTACTGTATACTTATTTATTATTTTTGCTTCAAAGCTGAACGCGAGCGCAGAGCCAAACGCCCTTGCTATGTCCTCTGCCATCCTCTTGCTATCTAACTCAAGCAGTTCCTGTGTAAATATATATCCCTCGTTGAATATCGCGCTCGGCTTCAATTCGGCAGTGAAAGGCAGCACATTCAGTGTGTGCAGCGCCTTTGCCACATTTAGAGTTATAACCTCGTCCTTATGCACAAGCGTCTTTGCCTTTGATATCAAGACCTTTCCCTTGTCTATCTTTACGTCTATACCTGCTGATTTTAGCTCTGTTACTGCCTGCCCTGGTGGCAATGGAGTCTCTCCAGCCTCTATGTTTATATCTGCCGGAGCTTTTTGGTTGGGCTTTGCCGCCAGTTTTATTGCGCTGCCCTTGAACTCCTTGTAAAGCTCAAACGGGTTCTCGTTTGACATTACTATGGCACACGTTCCCTCTAGGTTTTTTGCCAGGCTTGCCGTCCGGCTGTCTGAAGACAATGTTCTTCTAAGTATGTTCTTCCTGCCAGTTACCACTATTGTCTTGTTTTTCATCCTGTTTCTTACTAACTGGAACAGTCTGTCAGGAGCGCCGTCAAGTCTCACTATCGCTATCGTCTTATAATCCTTTATCTTAGCGGAGTTTTTTGAAACGGCCTCTTCCTTCTGTTTCTTGTTCAACATACAAATACCTATACAAGCCTTACCGGCGGACTCATGCTCAATTTAATGTAAACCGATTTTATGTTCTGATTGCCTGCCGAATCGGATACCGCTTTCATCACAGAGTCGATGTTCTCTGCTATTTGATTGGTCTCCATTGATTCGGAGCCCACCACGCAATGCACTGTCGGCAGGAACTTTCCTCTAGTGGCTATATTGACTGACTTTGCCACATTGTTTATCGTCTCCTTTGCGTTAGAGAGAGTTAAGGGTTTCGGCATTCTCCCTTTAGGTCCTAAGAACGAACCCAGAGACTTGGCAACTACGCTCATAAGGGCAGGTTCTGCCAGAGATGTGTAGTCAAGCAGCTCCCTCATCTTCTCTTTGTTGTGCGATATCTCGTCAACGTCCTTTGCGCCGATTACCTTAGCACCAGCCGCGGTCGCCGTAGAAATCATATCTCTGTTGTCTGCATATACCAGCACGCCGGTTGCTTTCCCCTTTCCGTTAGGGAGCACGACGTTGAGGTTCATTCGGTTGTCCTGTTTAGAGAAATCTACGCCCTTGAAGTTTATCGCAACCTCGACGCTTTGGAGAAACTTGCGTTTCCCCTTATTCTCCTTTAAGAACTTGTCGATAAGCTCTATCTTTTCTGAATTCATTGAAGCCCCTCCTGCATATTGCAGTGCCAGCGGGAAAACCAGCACTATTATTGAATGGGTAAGGTTTATTAAGTTTGTTGTTCTCCAGAATTCAATCCAATCTAACAGGCCATCCCACAGGTACCGTCCATTTGCGACATAATGCCGGCGCAGCCAGACTTCCAGAAAAGCCCGCCCAGACAATCTTTTAAATGCTTATTGCCCTATATTACTGAGATGAGTGAGAGAATACTTGTGTTGGCGGTCGATATAGACAACGACCTTTACAAAAAGGCTAGGTTGACCGGTCCTATAATAGGCAGGGCATCAAACCTCAAATCCGCCACAAAGATGGCTCTGTCGGATCCGACTGATACTGATGCCAATGCCATGTTCGAGGCAGTCAAAAAGTACGACGAGCTCAAAAAACAGGGTTTCGACGTAGAGGTCGCCACTATAACCGGCTCAGAGAAGGAGGGGTATGTCGCAGATAGGGAGATAACAAGGCAGATCGAGCGTGTCATCGACATAGTGAAGCCGGATTCCTGCCTGTTTGTCACCGACGGGAAAAGCGACGAGCGCGCGCTGCCTCTGCTGAAAGGAAGGATAAAGGTGGACAGTGTGGACGTAGTGCACATGAAACAGGCAGCAACTCTAGAGAACACATATTTCGTCATACTTGAAAAGATAAAGGACCCGCACTACGCTAGGATAATATTCGGAATACCTGCAGTGCTCCTAATATTGTTTGCCATAAGCTATTACCTGAACTATGGATGGCAACTGCCTGTCGCTCTGATTGGCATATACTTGATAATAAAAGGGTTCGGGATAGAGGACCGCTTCCTAGAATCTTTCAAAGGTTTCGGTTTCAGCATAGGCAGAATAAGTTTCATATTTTATACTGCGGCGCTAGTGTTCTTTATACTCGGCTTTGCTGTTGGATACAGTGGCTATGTACAGCACTCTACATCGACAAACAACCTTCTGGTGCTGTATTCATATGCGATACAGGACTTTATCATACCGTTTGCGGGGGGACTCGTGATTTACCTCATCGGCCGCGCCATTGACCTTGAAGGAAGGAGAATGCGATTCCAACTTCTCAACCAGGGGATATATATCGCATACTCTATAATCTCATTATCTCTGGTATATTTCCTGGCCGCATGGTTCATAGGCCAGATATACTTCTGGCAGTTCCTCCTATTCGGCGCTCTGTCCCTAATTGTCGGATACGCGATCGCAACTTTCAGTTATGTGCTGAAGAGGATAGTGATAAAGAACTCGAAGCTGAAGAACAAGAACGTGATAAACGACATCGGCGCCTATATCGGAAAGGTTAGTGGGGTCGATCCGAAGAGCGAGCTTCTATACGTCAAGACAGACCATGGAAAGATAATAAGCTTCGACATAGACAGGATAAGCAAGTTGACCGATTGGGTCATAATACGCTAACTCAAAAGCTATAAATAACTTTTCTGCTAACTGAAATAAATTTTTGTTCTCTCGTAAGAATCGTTTTCCGGAAAGAAAGGTTTTTAATTATGCCTAATAATAATACTATCAGCTCTTATTACAGCAATAAGAACATAGTTCTGCATGAACTGATAGGCCTTAAAGTAAAGGTAAGAAAGAGCAAAGACCCAAACAGGGAGGGAACAACCGGTACTGTGCTGAGTGAGACAAAGAACACCTTGCTCGTGGAAACGAACGGGGGCCGCAAAGCGGTGCCAAAATCCGGTTCCGAGTTTCTGTTCTCGGTCGGCAATAAGAGCTTTATTGTCGAAGGCAGAGAGATACTCTTCCGCCCTCATGAACGGATAAAGAAAGGAATTAAGTTTTACAAGAAGCGTGATTGATTGGAATGCAACGACGTTAGATGCCCAGTACACGGGAACCTCAAGATTAGAGGGAACATTTTCGAGGGTATTGTGGTGTCAGACAAGAATCAGCGCACAGTTATAGTGATGAGAGAATATCTGGCCCCTCTCAGAAAATACGAGCGCCATCTCAGAAAGAGGTCGAAGATCCCTGCTCACAACCCCCCGTGCATAGCCGCTAAAAAGGGAGATACAGTCAAAATTGAAGAGTCAAGAAGGATAAGCAAGACAAAATCTTTTGTCGTGACTTCAATAACAAAGAAAGGTGCTGGACAATGAGGCAGATATCTTCAAGAGTGTCGAAAGGGCTTATACCTGGTAGCGTCATCATATGCGCTGACAACACTGGTGCAAAGTCCCTAAGGATAATATCCAAGAAGGGGGTTGGAGGTGCTCACAAGAAACTAAAATCCGTGGGCATCGGCGACATAGTTATAGCAAGTGTCAGAGGGGGCTCTCCAGAATACATGAAAAAGAAGGTAAGGGCCGTAATAATAAGGCAGAGGAGCCCAATAAGGAGGAAGGACGGCCTTAGGATTAGGTTCGAGGACAATGCTGCAATACTCATAAACGACACCAACCTTGCAATAGGGACCGAGGTAAAGGGGGTCATGGCAAGAGAGGTAGTAGAGAGATATATAAAGTTGGCGGGAGTTGCATCTAGAGTCGTGTGATTATAATGGTAAGATCTTCAAAGCCAAGGAAACAGAGGAAGTACAGATACACTGCCCCCTTGCACGTAAGGAAGCATTTCATGCATGTGCACATATCGAAAGATGTAGCTTCTAAGTCGGGCACGAAACGGAGAAGCGCACAGGTATCGCGCGGCGATACAGTGAAGATAATGAGCGGCTCAAGAAAGGGCAAGACAGGCAAGGTATCGAAGGTCGACACAATAAGAGGATTCATATTCATAGATGGTATAGCAAGGAAGAACGCAAAAGGCCGTGAACTTCAGATACCGATAAGACCGAGTGCTGTTTACATAACAGAACTGAACATGACAGATAAAAAGAGGGCTGCGAAGCTGACTACAGGTGGATAAAGATGGCAAGGAAAGCAAACAAGAGGCATATAAAGAGTCTTGCTGCGCCGGCATACTTCGGCATAGAGCGCAAGCGACAGAAATACGTAGCTAACCCGACAGCTGGACGGCACTCAAAGGAGAAAAGCGTCCCAGTCAGCCTTGCATTGAAAAGGCTTGGTATTTCAAAGACAAGGCTAGAGGTATCCCGTATAGTGAAGGATGGCCAGGTGACCGTAAACGGCAAAAAGGTCAATAATGTAAGGTATCCGATCGGCTTTTCAGATGTGCTTGGAATCGGAAAAAGGAGTTTCGTTGTGGGGATAGATAGGCATGGTGTCGTAGAGATAAAAGAGAGCGAAGAGAAATCGCTGCATTCTCGAACGCTCAAGATAACGGGCAAATACAAGACCAAAAAGGGCGAGGTAATGCTCAGGCTACATGACGGCACAATCATCAAGGCAGATAAAGAGGCAAAGATAAATGATTCTGTGATACTGAAAGGCGATTCGGTCAAGCTGATCAAGTTGAAGGAAGGAAGCGGATGCTTCGTCATCGGCGGCGTGCACGTCGGCTCTTTAGGCAAAATCGCCTCGGTAAAAGAGGGGACAAGAACCACTGACAAATCGATAACAGTAGAGTCTAACGATGGACAACGGTTTGAGACCATCGCCAAGAACATTATAGTCACAAGTTGAGGTTTATGGGAGACATGCGGGACATAGTCATGGACAAGGTTGTCGTCAATATGGGGACAGGCAGCGACACCAACGCGTACGAAAACGCAAAGAGGCTACTTGCAACACTAACCGGCGCGAAGCCGGCCTCAGCAATGGCGAAAAGGCGAATTCCCACATTCAAGATAGGGAAAGGCACGAAAATAGGGGTCTTTGTGACCCTGAGGGGCGCCCGCGCCACCGATCTTGCAAAGCGCCTATTTAAGACCGTAGACAATCAGGTAAGCAAGCGCGCGATATCCGGCAACTCTGTCAACTTCGGCATAAAGGAATACATAGACATCCCTGGCCTAAAATACGATCCTACGATAGGGATAATAGGCATGAACGTAAATGTCTCTTTCAGGCGAAAAGGCGCAAGAGTCGCAAGGAGGAAGAGATCCAGCGCAGAGGTCGGAAAAAAGCATATGCTTATAAGCAAGGAGGAGATAAAGGAACACTTAAAGAAGGATTTTGGAGTTGAAGTTTCTACAGGTGCTGAATGATGATTCCTTATGAATATCGGTATAAAGGCAGGGGCAAAAGACAGTGCAGGATATGCGGCGCTAGGCGCGCCGTGATAAGGTCGCACAATCTCTACATATGCAGGAGATGTTTCAGGGAGGTTGCTCCAAAGATAAACTTCAAGAAATACGGTTGATACGATGGTAGACAGGTTTGCAGAGGCAATTAACACTATAAAGAACAACGAGTATGTGGGCAGGGAAGAATGCATAGTATATTCGACGAATCTGGTAAAAAAGGTGCTCGACCTTCTAAAGGAAAACGGGTATATAGAGGGCTATGAGGAGTTCAGCGAGAGGTATGCCAAAAAACTCAGGATAAAGCTTTCGAAAAGGATAAATAACATAGGAGTGATAAAGCCTAGATACCAGATAAAGAACTCGCAGATAATAGACTTTGAGCAGAGATACATTCCGAGCAAGGACTTTGGGATCCTTATAATATCATCCCCGGTGGGGATCACGACCAACAAATCCGCTAGGGAGAGCGGCACGGGAGGAAGGCTTCTCGCATATGTATATTGAGGATTTTTATGACAGATCAGACACAGATACAAGTACCAGAAGGGATCTCGATAAAGGTAGTGGGCAATGAGATAGAGGTAAGCGGCAAGCTGGGAAAGAATCGCCGCCGATTCAACACAAACCTGATATCTGCAAAAGTGTCAGAGTCGCGCCTTGACATCTCCGCGAGAGAGAACAAGAAAGTTGCAAAGATCGCGGCCATGGCGGTGCCCGCCTTCGCAAAACAGATCAGCTCTGACATCGAAGGCGTAACAAAAGGATACGAGATAAGGATGGAGATTGTATACGCGCACTTCCCTATGACAGTTGAGATATCTGGAAAGGAGGCGGTAATAAAGAACATGTTAGGGGAACGTTCCCCGCGCAGGTCAAAGCTCACAGGGGATACAAAGATAGAAGTAAAAGGGAAGGATGTGATAATACACGGATCCAAGCTGGACGATGTGGCGCAGACTGCGGCCAACATAAGGAAGGCGTGCAAAGTAAGGAACAGGGACGAGCGCATATTCCAGGATGGGATATACTACACGACAGGTTGATATTATGATTAAGAAGAAAGGGCATCCGAAATTCAATATCCCAAACGCCGGGGCGAAGAACCGAAAGCGCGTAAAAGATAGATGGAGGGTGCAAAGAGGTTTGGACAGCAAGAAGAGAATGAAGAAGGCGTTCATGGGCGCAGAGCCCACTATCGGCTACCGGAATCCGGAATCAGTAAGGCACCTGATGCCGAACGGCAAGCGCGCGTATCTGGTACACAACGAACCAGAGCTCAGGAACATGCTTGCAGACCCGAACTTGGAGAAGTTTGAAGTTATAATAGCAAGCGCAGTCGGAAAACTAAAGCGCAAACAGATAATCGAATCCGCAAAGAAGGAGGGCATAAGAGTGAGGAACGGTGGTGCTAAATGAGTATTGAGCTTACAAAGAGGATCGCGGCAAGGTCGCTGAAGAGGGGAGTCAACGCGATAAGGATAAAAGATACCGCGAGGGCGGATGCCTCAAAGGCGATAACTACTGATGATGTAAGAGTACTGCTCAAGAACGGCAATGTGTATGCGATACCTAAGAAGAAGAACCTTAGCAAGAGAGGAAAGGAGCGGAACGTGAAGAAGGCAAAGGGACGGGGAAGAGGCCCGGGAAGGAAGCGCGGAACATACAAAGCGCGGACCGGAAGGAGATATCCTAAGAAGGTGCGCGCACAGAGAAGAGTGCTAAAGGAGCTCAAAAGCTCGAAGTCCATAACCAATGAGCAGTTCAAGAGATTTTACTCTCTAGTCAAGGGGGGGACATTCGGAAGCAAGGCGCAGCTTCTCAATAACATAATGGGTACAGGAGTGCAGATAGACGGAGAGAGATTCGAAAAACTCAAGCATATGTGATAAGTGATAACGATGAGAGTCTTCAGAAAAAGGAGGGATAGGTCGCTTACAAACTATAAGAGGCGAATCGCACTGATAAAGGGCGATGCAGAGCGACTTGTAGTAAGGAAAACCAACCGCAGCGTGATAGTGCAGATTGTACGGTATGAACCTGATGGCGACAAGATAATATGCTCTACAGACGCAAGAGAGCTAAAGAAATACGGATGGGAAACAAGATGCAACATACCTACTGCTTACCTATCCGGTTTATTGACATCGAAAAAATTCAAGGATCGCGGCCGTGCGATAGTCTTCGATATCGGATTATACAAGCCAATAAAGGACTCGGTTGTCTTCGCCGCAGCAAAAGGCTGTGTTGACGGTGGTCTGCAAGTCGCGAGCAACATAGAGTCCAACCAGGACAGGTTGTCTGGGAAGCACATATCAGCTTTCATGGAGAAAGCGTCAAGCGAGAAAGAGAAATACAAAAACCAGTTCTCCAAGTATTCCGTTAAGTCGATAGAAGAAAAGTTTAAAGAGGTAAAAGAGAGGATATCAAAGGAGTGATTTTTTGGCATATGACAAGAACAGAAATAACAGACCGGAAAGACCGACGTTTAACATAGAGGAATGGACCCCGGCAACAGAGCTAGGCAGGGCAGTAAAGGAGCACAAGGTCACCTCTATCGAGCAGATATACCACATGGGAAAGAAGATACAGGAGGTAGAGATAGTCGATGCGCTTATCCCTGACATAAAGAGCGAGGTAATAGAGGTAAAGAGCGTACAGAGGATGACAAAGAACAACAGGAAGGCAAAATTCAGGGTAACTGCGATAGTGGGGGACATGAATGGACATGTTGGTGCAGGAGCAGCCAAAGGCATAGAGGTAAAGTCCAGTATAGACGGCGCAATCAGAAACGCAAAGAGGAACATTATACCTGTGCTGCTCGGATGCGGCTCATGGCAATGCACCTGCGGGCAGAAACATAGCCTTCCGTTTACCACAAGAGGCAAATGCGGCAGCGTAGAGGTGATACTCAAGCCAGGACCGCGCGGATTGGGGATAGTAGCAAGCAAGTCAGCAAGGCTTACGCTGCAGTTAGCAGGTGTAAAGGACATATGGAGCTTCTCCAGAGGCCGGACAAGCACGCGCTATAATGCTATAATGGCGGTAATAAACGCGCTCATGAACACACAGGAGATGAAAAACCTCGAGAGCAAGGAAGCGCGCAAGAGCGAGTGACTTTTGTAGATGCGGTAAAATTGTCCATCATAATAATTATATAAGTTTGTTCTTAACTGATATCGAATCTGTGATTTTATGAAGGTTTATGTAAACAAACCATTGTGTACCGGATGCCAGCACTGCAAGGATGTCTGTCCGGTAGCGGTATTCGAACTTAGGGACAGATCTGATGCGGCAAACGTCAATGCCGACGGCGCTCCAGCGGTGATGGAATGGAAGCAGGTCTCAGACAAAGACATGCTGGCAAAATGGAAGGAGGTTCAGGACGGGCACAATCATTTCGCAGAGAAGAACGACGGAACGAGCGGAGGCATATCCGTCGGAGTCAACGGGGAGGCATGCATACTCTGCCAGGCCTGCCTGATACAGTGCGAGGGCGAGTGCATACACATAATCGACGATAGTGGGACGGAATACAAGTCGATCTACAGCTAATCCTCCGATTTTTATCTGCGGGAATAAAAATCCCGCAAGAGTATTTAAATCCGGATTTCTATATTCCTTATTCTCAAGTGCATGACCATGGTAAATAAGATAGAACGCGAGTTCAGCACAGAGGAGAGCCTATCTGTGCTCAATCCGTATGTCAGGGAATGGTTCACAAAGAATTTTGCTGAGCTCACGCCTCCCCAAAGATATGCGTTCAAGCTCATAGCAGAGAGGAAGAATGTGCTCATAGCAAGCCCCACCGGAACGGGCAAGACAATGTCTGGCTTCCTATCCATACTTAGCGCACTTTTTGAGAAGTCGCTGGAGGGGAAGCTGGAAGATAAGATATATTGCATATATGTTTCTCCCCTAAGGTCGTTGAACAACGACGTGTACAAGAATCTGAGCAGGCCGCTTGAAGGGATATACGGACTGATAAGGGAGAGCAAAGGAAAGGAGATAATAACCGGGAACATAAGGAATGTAACGATAGGGGTAAGGACAGGAGACACAACGCAGCAGGAGCGGAGGAAGATGCTGTCAAAACCGCCCAACATACTGGTAACAACTCCGGAAAGCCTGGCTATACTTGTCAGCTCGTCGAAGTTCGTGGAGAACATGAAAGGAGTGGAATACATGGTGGTGGACGAGATACACGAGCTTGCGAGCAACAAGAGGGGCGCGCACCTCTCGCTGTCGGTTGAGCGGCTGCAGGACATATCAGAGAAGAAGTTCGTAAGAGTCGGGCTGGGAGCCACGCTGCATCCGATAGAGGAGGCCGCATATTATCTCGTGGGAACAGAGGAGGGAAAGCCAAGGCCATGTGCTATCGTAGATACGTCTATGGTGAAGAAGATGGAAGTTGTGGCGATAAGCCCGGTAAAGGACATGATATACACAAAAGAGAGTAAGATAGAAGATGAGGTATACAAGGAGATAGACAGGATAGTCTCAGCTTCGTCCACCACCTTGATATTCACCAATACGCGCAGCGGAACAGAGAGGGTAGTATTCAACATGAAGAAGCGCCTGAAATACAAACCGGAGGATATTGCGGCGCATCACAGCTCGCTCTCAAGGGAGTCAAGGCTGGAGGTTGAGGGCCTTCTGAAACAAGGGGCGCTGAAATGCGTCGTATCTTCTACCAGCCTGGAGCTCGGGGTAGACATAGGGACGATAGACAACGTCATACAGCTAGGCTCCCCAAAGAGCGTCTCAAGGGCGATACAAAGGATCGGAAGGGCAGGCCATACATACAACGCTACGGCAAAGGGGGAGGTTATTGTCCTAAACAGGGACGATATGGTAGAATGTTCTGTAATGCTTGATGCAGCCCTGAATAAGCACCTCGACTCCTTCTCAGTATCCCATAATCCGCTAGATGTGCTTGCACAGCACATAGTCGGTATGGCGATAGACAGGAAATGGGAGATAAAAGAGGCGTACAACCTAGTCAGGAAGGCATACCCGTTCTCGACGCTTCCGATGGAAGATTTTCTCTCGATAGTCAACTATCTTGCAGGGAACTACGTAGGGTTGGAGAGCAGGAGGGTATACGGAAAGATATGGTATGATAAGGAGACAGGGATGATAGGGAGGCGCGGGATGTTCATAAGGCCGATATACATGCTTAACGTGGGCACGATACCAGACGAGGTATCGATAGGCGTATTCGAGATATCCTCCAAAAAATGGGTCGGGAATATCGAGGAAGAATTCCTTTCGAGGCTAGAGAAGGGTGACATATTCGCGCTCGGAGGAAAGCTTCATATGTTCGATCATGCTACAGGCACGAAGTGTTATGTAAGCCCCGCCATGAGCAACACCCCAACCATACCTCCCTGGTTCTCAGAACAGCTCCCCCTTAGCTACGAGCTCGCAGAACGGATTGGAGATTTCAGGGGCAGGCTCTCGAAGGAGCTGGAAAGGATGGACCAGGACGCGGCAAGGTCTGTTGTCTCATCAAAATCGCAGGTAAAGATACCGGAAAGAGCGCAGGCGATACTGGACTCGATGCCGATAAACGAGAATGCGAAGATAGCGATAGCGAAATACCTGACCGAGCAGCTACTCTTCGCGGGAGTGGTGCCTACTGATAAGCTCATGCTCATAGAATACACCCGCGACGATAAAACAGAAAAGGACATACTGGTATTTCATTCGATATTCGGAAGGAGGATAAACGACACGCTCTCCAGGCTTATAGCGATAAACCTCGGCGTCGTCCTTGGCCAGGACATATCTATAGCGATTAACGACAATGGGTTTGTCATATCTTTGGAAGAGGAGACGGAGATAGACGAACAGACAATAGGGCAGCTGATGAAGAGAGTAGTGAATTCTGACGTGGAGGCTGTGCTCAGAGGGAACATACGCAATACCGAGATGATGAGAAGGAGATTCAGGCATGTGGCATCACGAAGTTTTATGATTCTCAGGAATTATATGGGGAGAAGGATGCCGGTCAACCGTCAGCAGATAAGCGCAAGGATACTGATGAAAGCCGCAGAAGAGATAGATCCAGACTTTCCTGTCCTAAAGGAGACATACAGGGAGATATTTGAAGAGGTCATGGACATAAAGAGAACCAAAGAGCTGATATCTAGAATAAGGGATGGCTCTGTAGAATACAAGTTCATAGATACGGTATCTCCATCGCCGTTTTCCCATACGATACTGACCTTCGGGCATGCAGATGTCGTGCTGATGAAAGACCGAAACGACTATCTGAGATATCTGCACGGCCTTGTCCTTAAAAGAATAGGGGTAAAACCGCGCTCAAAGGCAAGAGGGCAGAGCAGATGATGCTTGGAAAGGACATAGAGCTGATAGACGGAAAGCCTATCGCATACATAAAAAGCATAAAGGCGCTCGTGATATCAGACATACACTTAGGCTATGAGGCACATAGTGCGCGCAGAGGCATACTGGTACCGAAAGTGAACTTAGCCTCGATAGAAAAGATGCTGAAGGCCGCTGTCAATGGAAGGACTGCGGATGTCCTCATCATAACCGGCGACATAAAGAACGACTTCTCGTCTGTAGAGACCGAAGAGCTCAATGAGATAAGTGATCTTGTGAAATTCGCAAGAGGTCAAAACCTAAAGGTTGTACTGATAAAGGGCAACCATGATAACTTCATAGAGAGATATAATAGATCGTTTGGCATGGAAGTGTATTCAGGGCCGAAGGAGATAAATGGATACGTATTCTTCCATGGTGACTCTGTGCCAAAGATAGGGAAGAGGCCGAAGATGCTTGTGATGGGACACGAGCATCCCTCCATATCGATAACAAATGCCGCAGGGAGAAAAGAGTCCGTGAAGTGCTTTCTGAATGGGAAATATAAGGGTATAAAGATACTGGTAATGCCCGCAGTGAGCTATTTCGCAGGAAATTCATCAGTAATACATGCAGACAGGATGATGTCTCCGATATTCGATTCGATAGATGTGGAAAGCATGCATGCGATAGCGCTGGGCTACGGCGAAACAATAGATTTCGGCCCAGTGCGCAGCCTCAGACTTGCAGACCGCCGAGCCATGGGAGCGCGACTATGACGAGCGTGAAAACCACAAAAGCAGCAAGCACTTTTATTATCCATGTGCGCTTCCTTATGCTGTTCTTATATATGCGCCATCCGTCAAGCATCGGGAGCGGAAGAAGGTTTATGACGCCAATCAGGAAATTCAGCATCATCGTTATGGCGAAGACGCCGTAGAGAAAGTAGACTATCTTGTTTGGCGTGCTGCCAAGGACAGGAGCTTCGGCAAGGTCGACTCCTATAATCCCTCTAGATGTGCCGTTGGCCTTCTGTGCGATGAGGGAATAGCTGCCTTTGTTAGTCACGATATGCACGGCGTTCCCCGGAAGATCGTTGGCACTCGCAGAAGCGAGGCTTGCAGTATCTGTGACTATCTGCCCATTCCATGAGGTTATCTCGCTGCCTGTCGCTATTATCCCGTTAGCCGGATATCCTGGCACGACGCTGGTCACGAACATCCTCATTATGTTGTTGTTTACGTAAGGAAGAACGGATAAGAGCAAAACAAAGAAGACAAACATGGCAATGAAATTGGCAGCCACTCCCGCCGAGTATATGCGGTTCTGCGCCTCCCTGTCGAGCTTCAGGACTTTGGCCTCGTCAGGCTCCACGAACGCGCCTACAGGGATTACCCCAAAGACAAGCAGCCCGACCTTGTTTATCTTTGTCTTTACCATTGCCGCAAGGATGCCGTGGGATGCTTCATGTATGACTATTATTATCACAAAAGCGATTATTCCGGATATGAGCGGTATGGTTATCCCTGGAATGACGGGCAATATCCCAGGCACCTCGTTCGAGAGAGGGGCAAGAGTCGGCGCGCCGCTAAGTGCTTTGCTTATGACTATCGCCAAAAGTTCAAGGACCCCCAATGCGCTTATCCCAAGGGCATAGAAAAGATAGCCCGTAAAACCGAGTACAACTGTTATCCCTATTATGAGTGCTAAGTAAGGAAGGGCCGATATCGTCAGGTTGGAAAGAGGAGAGGCGGAGTTGGAATAACCAATTGCCTGTATTGAAGAGACTTTGATGAACTGGAGACCGTATGCTGTATAAGGTATGACGAAGAGCACGGAGAACACTATAGTCAGTATGCCAAGAAGGTAAAGCCAGCTCCTCCTTTTCTTTATTATTAGATAAGAAAGAAGGCCGAATCCAAGGATTATTCCCCAATCTGCCATTCCCTTCCAGAACCACTTATGCCTCTTTGAAATCGAGTTTATGGTCTTTATGCCCCTCTTGCTTCCAAGCAGATATATTCCATAGCTGCCCTCCGTGCCAAGCGCCCGCCTTATCGCGCCGCCCACGAATGCGAGAGAAAGGAGAGCGATGATGACTCTGTATAATATGCCTACGGTACCACTTTCGTATATCAGGTAAAGGAAGATGAATTCCACTATGGCAAGGGTAAAGGATAGCGCCCTCGCGCTTCTGGGATTCAACTTTTTACCTTTCATAGAACGAACCGGAGTCTAACTCTCATCGACTATCATTTATCCCAAGCGCATTTATAAACTTTTAGTGGCATAATAAAAAGGTGTTTGAATGAAGGGATCAAAAAAATCCGGTCTTAATGCAGTAGCAATGCTGATGGGTATAATCATACTGTTTGCGGACCTGTACTGGATAGCCACAAGCTATTTCGTTGCTTTGTGGTTTGCGCTTGGAGTCATAATACTCGTCGCTGATTTGGTATGGCTGTTTGTAGACTACAAACTTTCAAAGTGAGCGCAGTTGTATAAAGGTGAGTGGCATATGGAGGAGTGTGAACTATGTGGGAGAGACATGGGAACAGTGCATGTGGTCAGCCTAGAAGGAGCAGAACTCAGGGTATGCGCAAAGTGCTCTGCGGGAAAAAGGATAGTGTATAAGGAGAATCCATTCCAGCAAGAACAGAAAACCGCAGAAGGAAAGCAGTCCGCCAAGGAGGAACGGGAACTTGTCGCTGATTACGGACAGCGGATAAGGAAGGCAAGGGAAGCTCAGAAGATTCCTGTTAAAGTACTGGCTGAGATGCTCAACGAGAAGGAGCATTTCTTGGCAAGGGTCGAGAGCCAGAAGACGACCCCGCCGGACGCTCTTGTAAGGAAACTCGAGCGCGCTCTCAACATAGGGCTGAAAGAGGAAGAGTAGTGGTCTAATGGCCGTAGACCTGAGCAAACTTGCAATCCGCAACAAGATAAGCATAAAGGAACTCAACGGGAAGAGGATAGCGATAGACGCTTTCAATGTTCTTTACCAGTTTATCTCGATAGTAAGGCAGCCGGACGGCACTCCTCTCCACGACTCGCACGGGGAAGTGACCAGCCATCTTTCAGGCATATTCTATCGTACGATAGAGATGATGGAGAACGGGATAGAGCCAATATACATATTCGACGGTATACCATCAAAGCTCAAAGAAAGGACCATAAACGCCCGCATAAAGAGGAGAGAGGAAGCATATCAGGAATGGCAGAGAGCGAAGAGCGAGGGAAGGATAGAGGAGGCGAGAAGCTATGCAGAGCAGAGCGCAAGAGTGGACAAGAGAACAGTGGAAAGCGCAAAGGAGCTTTTGGACCTGATGGGCATTCCGCATATATCCGCTCCAGGTGAGGGTGAGGCACAGGCAAGCGTGATGTGCAGGGATGGAGTAGTATACGCAGCGGCGAGCCAGGACTACGACACACTCTTATTCGGATCAAAGATAGTGATACGAAATCTTACCCTTTCCGGCAGAAGGAAACTGCCGAAGAAGAATATCTATGTAGAGGTATCGACAGAGAGGGTAGACCTTAAAGAGACGCTTGACAGTCTGGGCATAGACCAAAAAAGGCTTATCTGGATAGGGATGATGCTAGGAACAGACTTCAACACAGGGATAAAAGGGATAGGGCCGAAGACGGCGCTGAAGATAGTGAAGGAAGTAAGTTCGATTGGTGATCTGGAACGATTCCTGGAGGAAAAGCACAATGCGCAGTTTGGATCCGATCCTAGGGAGGTCGAAGAGCTTTTCACAAATCCGGAAGCCAAGACAATAAAAGAGGCGGAGATGGAAAGGATGTTTGGAGGCACATCAGACAGGGCAGGACTGCTCAAGTTCATGTGCGACAAGCACGATTTTGGGAAGGAAAGGATAACCAAGTTTGTAGAGCGCCTTGAGAAGAGAAGTTCATCAAAGAGACAGAAAGGCATCGAATCTTGGATGTGAAGAGGATAAGATGCTGTTCATGCTCATAGATATGGATTACTTCTTTGCGGCGTGCGAAGAGCACAGGCGACCTGAACTTAAGGGCAAACCATTTGTGGTTGGCACATCACCAGAAAGCCAAAAAGGTTTTGGGGTGGTCCAGACCTCGAACTATGTGGCGAGGGAGTTCGGAGTTAGGAGTGGGATGTCAGTGGCAAAGGCGATGTCACTTTGCAAGGAGCTAATATACGTAGAATCAGACGATGAATATTACGAGAGCATATCCAAGAGAATAATTGAACTACTTAGGGATTTTTCTCTGCCGATGGAGGCGATGAGCATAGACGAATGGGCCGTTGCACTCGGTGATATGAGTATAGAGGCAGCGCTAAAAGAGGGGCAGAAGATAAAGGAAAGGATAAAGGAAGAGATAGGACTGCCATGCACAATAGGTATATCATCTTCAAAGATATACTCTAAGATGGTATGTGACGAGGCGAAGCCGGATGGGCTGGAAGCGGTGCCTTTAGATGAGATAAAGGAGTTCATTAAGGACAAAGAGGTCTCAAAGATACCGGGAATCGGGCCGAAGGCAGCTGCGCAACTTGAGGGAATAGGTATAACCAAAATTGGCGAGATAACAAGTAAGAGCCCTATGTTGCTTATAGAAAAGATGGGCTCATTAGGGACATTCGTATATAACGTAGCGAGAGGCGCAGACGAATCAGGAGTGCAAGAGAGCGAGCAGGTCCTTTCAATAGGGAGAGAGACTACGCTGACGCATGGAGCAGATAAGGAATCGATAGATGCTGCGATGGAGAAGCTGGTCGGGCTGACGATATTAGAGGTGGAGAAAAGAGGCATGATGTTCAAGGGAGTATCGGCAAAGGTAAGGTATCAGGATTTCAGCGAGAAGATAAAGAGCGCAAAGCTAAAGAACTACACAGCATCGAAGGAAATGCTAAGCAGAAAGTCGAAGGAGCTGATTGCCGGCCTCATAACAGAGAAGCCTGTCAGGAAGGTAGGAGTGCGCGTATATTCACTTACTAACGCAGCCGGGCAGAAAGGGCTTTTTTAGCCGGGCTTTTTATTCTGAAGGTATTCTCTTACCCTAAGCGCGCACATAGTGCCGGTGCCGGCTGCAGTGACTGCCTGCCGGTATAAAGGGTCTGCAACATCTCCCCCGATAAACACCCCTTCAATGTCTGTTTCCACAATATTTTTTACAACTACATATCCTTTATCGTCAAGTTTGATTTTGCCTTTAAGGAAATCCGTGTTCGGTTTATGTCCTATGGCGACAAAGAGCCCATCGATTTTTAACTCCCGCAAATTTCCGGTTTTAAGGTCTTTTATTCTGACTCCACCTACTTTTGTGTCGCCAAGGAGCTCCTCGACAGCGGAATCCCATATGACCTTTATCTTAGAGTTTGACAGGACTCTATCCTGCATTATTTTGCTCGCCCGGAATTCGGAACGCCGATGAATTATAGTTACTGAGTTAGCGAATTTTGTAAGGAAGAGGGAATCTTCCATTGCAGTGTCGCCGCCGCCCACAACCGCAACATCTTTCGCTTTAAAGAATGGACCATCGCAAGTAGCGCAGCTGCTCATCCCTTTCCCAATAAATTTCTTCTCTGATTCTATCCCCAACCACACTGAGTCCGCTCCGGTGGCGATTATCAGAGTTTCAGTTTCATATGTTTTCCCACCGGCAGAAACCCTAAAAGGCCTTGCCATGAGGTCCAAATCGGTGGCATTTTCGTGCACAAAGCGCGCGCCTTGCCGTTCAGCCTGTTTTCTCATCATATCTATGAGTTCGGGGCCGTCAATCCCATCCGGAAAACCGGGATAATTCTCGACATTGGTGGTAAGAAGGAGTTGGCCGCCTTCGACAGTGCCAGATATGACGAGAGGGCTAAATCCTTCCCTTGCGGTATACACGGCTGCGCTTAGCCCTGCGGGCCCGGAACCTATTATTATAACATTCTCAGCCATACGAATCAGACAATTTACGCACCTATCATATAAACCTTTTTCCGTAACCGCGACAATAACATAAACTTTATTAATTCTGGCAGTACAGGTACGGCGGCGAGTCAGTGTTGGAGCGTATGGGGTATAGTATATCTCTTGATAGGAAAGAGCAGGGAGCCAACATGGACTTTGTCTCGCATGCCCATTCAGACCACATCGGTGCCGCAAAATCGTCCCAGTCTATACTTCTGAGCGATGAGACCGCGAGCCTGCTGAAAGCAGCGTATAATATAGAGACAGAAGAGAGGAGAGCGCGCATCCAAAAAGGCATACGTATGATTGATTCAGGTCATATGCTCGGCGCCAAACAGCTCGTCATCGAGGAAGATGGAGGAAAGGTCGTATACACGGGTGATTTCCAGATGGATAAGTCAAGGTCTGCGCCGAAGATAGAGATAGAAGAAGCCGAGACAATAATAATGGATTCCACATATCCATACATTGACGTATCGTTCGATCAAAGGGAAGATGCCGAGCAGGAGATGCAAAAATGGGTGGAGTTCACTCTGGATAAAGGGATAATACTGTTCGGGGCATATGTGATGGGGAAGGCTCAAGAGATAATAAAGATACTGAACGAGATCGGCGTAGTCCCTGTAGTAAATAAAAAGATAAGCGAGATATCAAAAGTTTACAAAGAATATGGGGTAAACCTTGAGTACACGTCGATGTATGACAACCCAGAAGAATGCGAAGAATCGCTAAAAGGAAATTTCGTAGGGATAACCGACAACGCGTCAATGAGGCGAATACCGTTGCAGCTCTCAAGGGTACACGAGAAGAAAGTCTATACTGCAGTCGCGACAGGTTTTTCGAAGATATTCAGGTTTTATACTGATGCTCAATTCTGCATAAGCGACCATGCGGATGTGAAACAGAGTATGGATTACATAAACGCATCCGGGGCAAAACGCGTGCTCACATACGGCAGAGGAAAAGAGAAGCTTGCAAGAGTAATGCAGAGAAATGGATTGGTGGCAGGCACATTTGCATGATACAAAGAAGGGATGGCAATTACAGAAAGTCGTCGAAAAGCACATCGAAGTCGCAGTCGGCAATGGAGTACCTGATGACATACGGGTGGGCGATACTCATCATCGCAATTGTGCTGGTGGCGTTCTTCTCACTTAACCTCTTCAACCCATACACATTCGCACCGAAGGCGAGTCCGGGAAGTTGTCAGATACTAAGGCCGAACGGGCCGGGCAGCAACCTGTTCGTTTCTGCGGTTGGACCGACATGCACCACCAACCAGATACCGCAGTATGTTACAAGTTTTGACGGACAGAATACTTCCACGATATATATTCCCTATTTCTTACCTGCAAATGAACAAGAAATAACAATAATTGCCTGGGTTAAGAAAGTACCGGGCAATCAAGGAACAGTAATAAGATCCAGCCAAGCAGTAGGTTTGGATTTTTCTGATGGAGCAACTGCGGTGCGCCTTTTTATTGATAGTCAATGGGGGCTTGATAGCAGTGGCTATTCAGATAATGGAAATTGGCATTGCATAGCAGGCACGTATAACGGTACGGCCTCGACTCAATATATGGATGGTAATAAATTAGGCTCAGAACTCTATTCCAATACCATAAATTCATCGCTAGGATACAGGTTTGTAATTGGGGGTATGAATTACGGTGGTACAGGCATGATACCATTTGATGGTAACATAGCAAACATACAAATGTACAACACCTCCTTATCTCAATCAGAAATAACCGTCCTCTGCAACGAAGGCATAGGCGGAGCGCCAACAAATCTCCAGAACCTCGTAGGCTGGTGGCCACTGAACGGGAACTCGAACGACTACTCTGGAAACGGCAACAACGGCGTTCCTGTCAATGTGGTCTTCACCTCCAACTGGGAGAATGGTTACGGCACACCCTGAATTTGATGGCGTATGCCGGTAGCCGCGCACGGTACAGTTTGCGTTTTGACACCACGTATTCTGATACACTCTCGGAAGATTTCGACAAAGCCAATATTTTTATACTATTGTTTGCCATCGTATCATGATGACAATGCAACAGCGCAGGAACGAAGCAAACAACGCTTCATCGTGGATTTCCAAGAGAGAGATAAATAAATTCATCCGGAAAAGGCGCGACCGGAAACAAATCCTTAAATCATCTGAGTTTGCAACAAAGTATCAAGAACCTTCCGGGAAAGTGTTTCATAAGAAGTCGCAGTCTGCGATGGAGTACCTGATGACATACGGATGGGCAATACTTATCATCGCGATAGTCCTGGTGGCGTTCTTCTCCCTCAACCTCTTCAACCCCTACACGTTTTCCCCAAAGGCGAGTCCGGGAAGCTGCCAGATACTAAGACCGAATGGACCGGGCAGCAACCTGTTTGTTTCTGCAGTTGGACCGACATGCACCACCAACGAGATACCGCAGTATGTGGCGCAGTTTAATGGAGCGAGCAGCACCAT
>JAKAWS010000019.1 GCA_021816885.1 Microcaldota archaeon | reverse complement strand
AACGCTTTTCAGCAAGATAAGCTATGCGTACGTAAGTATTTTGATATTGGTTCCGATTGTTGTCGTGCCTGTTTTATATTACACGATAAGATGGATGCTGAAACGCTACGAGAGCGGAGGCGGATAAGCGCTGGGAATTACTGGCGGGATAGCCTTAGTTATCTGGGTTGACCCTCTAACCACCGTATCTCGTCCCTGAGTTTCTGGTTCTTTTCTCTCAATTCCGCAATCTCCTTTGCAAATTGCTCCAAGACGCTTAGCAACTTCTTTATCAACATTTTTGTCTTCGGATCAATCTCGAGTTTATCTGGATTAAGAGATAAAATTTCTTGGTCTATTCACACAACATCACTGGTGCCTAGAAATAGATAGATACTGGCTTTCAAGATTCTGTTCATTGAAAGGTTTTATTTAACTCTACGCATTATTGAGCGATTACTTTATAGGTGGCAAGACACCCAAGCGGACTCTCCCTAAGCAAACGCACAAGCAGCCTAAAGCTACAACAAATTATATTTTCTTTCTAGTATCCCTAAGCCCCGAGAGGGAATTGAACCCTCAACCTCCTGTTTTCTTGTTTTTTACAAGACAGGCGCTCTGCCGTTGAGCTACCGAGGCACTCTCATTTATCTTTGATAGGATTTTTATTCCTTTGTCGGGCTCCCCACGAACTTTGCCGCATACGCCGCCATAAAGCCCATGATACTGCCGATTACTGGTATACCAGATGTCATTTTCTTCATAAAGCTTATATTTGACGCGTTTACCGTCCGCGTTATTGCTGCCAGCGGAGGATAGAGCACCATTACTCCGACGAGGTCAACAAGTATGCTTATATATCCGATGATGTACGCATTTGCTATCGTAAGCGCAGCCCATATTACCACCCCCAGTGTCATTATCCTTGCCAGCTTTGCATAATTTAGCCGTATCTTGAATTCTCTCCTAAGCATCCGTATGTACATGTAATTGATTATCATCGGACCTATTATAAAGAGCGAAAGTATCGCTCCGTATACGGCGATGTACTTTATCAGGAAGATCAGGAGCACAAATTCGACTACCACCCCGATTATCTGGTATTTCATGAACTCCTTTGTGTTTCCATAGCTTATGATCAGAGTTCCTGCGAAGCTGCTTATTACCTGTGCCGTTATGCCTATAGAAATAAACGCGAAGTACAGGCCACTCAGAGGGTATGCGCTTGAGAACAGCATATGGGTTATGTATTTCGCGGCCACTATGAGGAATACAAGTATCGGAGTGACAAGCAGCACCAAATAGAAGACGCTTGTATTGTATATCTCTGACATCTTCTTTGACAGCTTCGGGTCTGCGGCCGCCCTTGTCAGCGCCGGCAGAAGTACAAATGTCGAAGATATAAGTATGACATCGAATGTCTTTCCCAGCTTGTATGCGGCTCCGAAACTTCCGATCACTCCGGGCGCAACTATCACTCCGAGAAGATCTATTGCAAGATTGGCTATCCCTACATATGCGACATTTGATACCATTAGGGGCACAGAGAATCCCAGCAGCTCCCTCGCAACCTTCATCGATGGCAGCACGAACCTAAACTTTGCGTGCCTGTATATGTATACTAATGCTAGTACCACCCCTGCACCAAGCCCTACTGCCAATCCCGCCAACGCCCCAAATATCGAGTATCCTGCCGAAACCATTGCCACTATCACTGCCAACTGGATGAAAGAGTACATTATGTTGCATACGGCCGCGTTTCTGACCCTATCTGAAGCAACTAGCACCGAATTTGAAACATTATATAGTACTGAGAGGAATACGGTCAGCGACGCAACCACAAGGGGAAGGTATAATGATGCATTCCCGTATATGTGCACCGCTATGTATCCGCTTATCGCTATGCCTATTATCGTTATTATTCCAGAACCGACCAGCGCTATTGAGTAGGTATTGCTCAGTAATTCATTGCGTCTTCTCTTCTCCTTGCTCTCCGGCAGCTTCTTCCTAGTAGTTGTGCCTAAACCGAAGTTGCCTGACATCCCCAGCACACTCGTGAACGCTACGGCTATAGCGTATAGTCCGTACTCTACTGGCCCCAGAAACCTTGTAAGAAATATGAGTATTAGCAGAGTCGCTGCTGCCGATACTATCCTGCTGAGCACATACACTGTTCCCTTCCTTGCGGTCTTTACCCCTAACTGTTCCTCCGCAATCCCGTTGTATTCAGACATGTGTCAGTCCCTTACCATGAAGTCGTCCATTACCCTGAGCGCCTTTTCCTTTTTCTCTCTCTGTTCCTTCAGATATTTGTTTATGCGCGCTGTCAGATCCTTCTTGTGTTCTCCAGCAAGCAAGCTCCCTGACCTCTCTGCGTCGAATATATCTTTCAGTTTCTTGTCGTCTGGTTCGAAGAAGAACCGATAGTACTGGCATACTGTGCATATGTCCGGATTCCCGCCGTGCTCTCTCTGGAGCTCTGCGGTAGGCTGCTGCCCTGTGAACGCCTTGTATACCTTCTTCCTTACTGTCTCTTCGTCGTCCTCCAGATATATCGTATCGGAAGATTCGCTGGCCGACATCTTCGGCTTTCCGCTCAGAGCCGGAAGGAATTTCGACTGTATGCTTGCGGGCTTGTAATAACCCAGCTTCGCTATCGAGTCTCTTGCTATCCTAAAATGCACATCCTGGTCTATCGCGAGCGGTATGAGACACGGCACATTTTTTCCTTTCTCGACGGACATCAGGAAGGCCGGGACCGCCTGCATGCTCGTATAGAATATCCTCCCTATATTGTCTTCGTTAGTAAATCCAAACGCATCCTTTATCATCGAGAAGGTTATTCCCCTTGAGACCCTTACCGCATTCTTGTACAGCGTCTTTGCGTACTCTGTGTCAAGGAATATTTTTGTTTTCCTCTTGTCAAACCCCATCGCTATGATATTCGCTGCATCGTCATACGACAATTCGTGGGCTTTCTCAAGTGTCAACCCCTTCTTTTTTGCAAGAAACTTCTCCTCGTCCGGTATCTGTATGTATACCTCCGCATCGAATTTCTCCTGAAGCCATCTTGTAAGCTGGAATGGGATCAGGTGCCCCAGTGTCATGGCGCCAGACGGGGCTATGCCTGTGTATAGATAGAATTTATTTCCCTTCTCATACTCATCAAGAAGCCAGCCCATGTCTCTTTGGGCGTAGTATATGCCTCTCCTTATCATGAAATGGAGGTCTCCTCCCGCAAGCCCCCTTATCCTTTCCTTAAACTTCTCGTCAATCAGATTTACTCCGAAACGCTTCGCTACCGCTTCGTAGTCTATGTTGCCCTTTACCTCATATGGATTTACGACCGAATCTCTCTCCATCGACTGGTATTCTCTAAATCCTTATAAAAGACTTGCGCCTTACTCGTATTCGTTCGGTATGTCCTTCTCGTCACCGTTGAAAGGATTGCCTGCCTTGTCGTAGACATGTATCTTCTCCGGCTCTGCCGCTTCTCCTTTTGTCTTTACATGGCTTCCATCGCAGAACGGCTTGTTCTTTGAGAGACCGCACGCGCATATGTGCGTTGCATAGTTGAGGACCTTCTGGTCGTTCGTCAGATTTTTCACCCCCGGCAGGTCGCCGAGTTTTATCTCGTACGGGTGGCTCCGGTCATGTCTTATGTGTCTCATGATACCATATTACACGTTAAATAATAAATAACTTGCCCTTTATTGGCAGGTTGTGTCCGAGCTTCTTACAATAATACATTTATATCTTCCTGTCTCTATATTCCTGTCTTTATTAGTTAGACTAATCTTAAGGTAAATCTTATGGCAAAATTTGCTCTCGCAGAAGCTGAGTTCTCAAAGATTAGAATATGCCTCAGATGCAAGGCTAGGAACAAAACTGGAAGCGAGAAGTGCAGGAAATGCGGTTATCGCGCATTGAGACCTAAGAGGAAGTCCAAGCGCGTGAAGAAATAGGGATTCTATGCAGGACGGATATGCACGGATAACCGATGCGCTCAGGGAGCTAAATGCGAAGAACGAGCAGAGTGCCAAACGGCTGAAGGAGATATCTGCCAAGTGCAACAGGCCTGCAGGTCTTCTCTCAAATATCCTTGAGTCCTTATATAAGGACGGCACAATAAAGAAGGTCTCAAAGAACGGACAGTCGTTATATTATCTTCCAAACAAGTAATTCCCTTGCCGTATGTCAACTTCGAGTTCAAGTACAAGGGCTCTAAACAGGGCTTTGCCTTAGATATAAACGACTCTACCCCTAAAGAGAGGATTGTTTGTCATCTCTCGCAGATCCGTGACTATGCTGACAGCGAGATATACAGGGCTTTAGGCATTGACACGGCGGTTATGGACAAAGCTGTTGCTCCTTACTTATCAAATGCGAAAGGCGGAAAGCCTGTCTCTGCACTGCTGAAGGCTATGGCAGACAAGAACGTGAAAGAATCTATAACAAAAGCGTGCATTGGCAAGCCTGAACTGAAGAGAATCGCGTCCTCTTACATCTCCCTGTCTTTTCTGAATCTGGTGTAATTATGGATGAGAGACCTGAGCAATATGTTGATTTCGTATCAAATGTCGATGGAATCATTGCAATAAAAAGGTTGAGAATTACTGAGCAGACAAAAGGGGAAGAGATAGGATTGGCGCTCTCTGCGATAAGGAGAATCGCCGATAGGGGTATCTGCATAGAGCTTGGAATAGACATAGATGCGCTCGATGCTGCTGCAAATAGAATTGTGGACTCTGTGGGAAATAACACACCAGATATTGATTCTAACTTGACAAAGTCTGTGCATAGTTCTCTTTCCGCGTCTATAGGAAAAGGAGCAGAACGCCATGCACTCAGATATCTAGCTGCGAGCGTCCTTTGGAACATGAAGATTCCTGCCTCTGTGATCGAGGGCGAACTGGTCAAAGCTTATCCCGAACTGAAGAAAATGGTAAAAATAAAGAACAAGAAAGCCGGCCGCAAAAAAAGGGATGAAGGATAGCAGTCGCTATCCTTTTACAGGTAGAACGCCTCTGATGTTCCGTCTTCCCCATACTTTCTCACATGGAACCCGCGCGGAACGCGCCCTCTCAGGAACCTCATATCTTCCTCATAAAGGTCCTTCCCTACCGGCATTACCCTCTTCGCCTCCCCCTTTAGCAGCACTTCGTGTATTTCTTTGTATTGCTCTGCGGTCAGCGCAACGACCTCTTCTGGTGTGCCGATATTTATGTTCATGTACCTTCCTTTCTCGGATTCTGCTGCGACAACATCCAATGGCACGACCCTTGATATGGCGCCGCTGCCGTAGAAGACGACCAGGCCTCTCCTTACCTTGTCTAGATTAGCATTCGAGAGCGTGCTTGCAAGCCCGACTATCGCTGCGCTAGAATACGAGTTGCCTGTAAGAGAAGGTATCTTTAACGACTCTTCTATGTGCAGCTTCTTCGCAAACTCCTTCGCCTCTGGCTGTCCTCTCAATCTCTTGAGCCAGTCCATATAGTCTTTGAGAAGCGGATTTGCCTCGATTGCAGGAACGAGCTTTGATTCAGGAGCATTTCTCTGCCCGTCGATAATTTCGGAAACTGTTGTGGTAAACCTTGCACCGTTGGTCGGGCACTTTCCTACTTCCTCCCTGGAGGTTATCGCGCTTTTAAGCGATTCTTGCCCATTTAACCGTAAGTAGTGCGCGAAGAGCGCAGAGTTATAGTAGATTGCCTGTTTCGGAAATGGTACATGTGTCACCATAAAGTCCGTATGATCCAATATGGTATGCCCGTTTGCCTTTGTATACGAATCTTCTACCTCTTCAAAGGCATGCGCCGCCAAATATATGTACATTATCTCTGAGAATTTTCCGTAGACCAATGGCCTATGGTCGCCGAACTTTGTAAAGTCCGATACAGGAAGGTTCGATGAACCGGTCCTGGCTGACTCGTTCAGGTTAAGCAGCCGTGGAGATTGTGTGACCCACATGATAGTGGCGGCAGATCCTTGTGTTGCCTCGGCGTTCGGTGCTCTGGAGCTGTCGTATACCGATGTGTCGGCCGATATAACTATCGCGGAACTGCCTTCGTTCGCCTTGACATGATCCAATGCGCTCCCAAGGGACAGGCCGCCGCCAGCGCACGCAAATGTAACCTGCATGACATCGCACCGTCTGAAAATGTCGATATATTTCTTGTTCTCGCTGTCATCATCAAGCAATTTGTTGTAGACCATGCGCAGCGCGCTCATCATATCGGGCCTGCTCTGGTCTGAATTGCTCTCTGTAGAATAGAATATCCTCTGCGGAGGATTTGCCAGGAACTGGTGATTGAGCTCGGAATCGTCCCTCAGTTTTCTTATAAAGTTGTACAGCGCCTGCGCTGCCATTGTGCTGTTGTTCTGAGAGTATGTTGGCCACTTCAGGCTGTTCACGCCAAGTCCCTTCCTTATCTTTTCTGGATCTTGGTTTATCGCCTTTGCCAGTTCGTCTGTGGAAACAGTCGTGTATGGCGCTTCTACGCCAAGATAGCTTATCCCGACACTCTCAGAATTATTGCTCTTTACTTTTTCCATATAATCGATATCGATTATATATGGAGCGTTTAAAAGCGACGAGTCGGCATTCGTTGAAAGACGAATCTTGTTTTTCCTTTAAATATCAAGATTTTCACGCGAACAGCTAAACAAGAAACTTTATATATGTATACATACATTATACATATGATAATCATGGCGAGACAAATATCCGTATCAAATGAGATTTATGCCCAGTTGTCTAAGAAAAAGGGACAGAG
>JAKAWS010000011.1 GCA_021816885.1 Microcaldota archaeon | reverse complement strand
ACAGCATTTACAAAAAAGAGATCGACCGAAAAGAGATTGATCGGAATAGGAGTTACACTAAGATCCGACGATAGGCAGACAAAGAAGATAGTTGAAACGGTTGAAGAGGTGCTTATGGGGCACGCCGAGATATCAACTGATAAAAGCGTACTGGCATCTGTGGCCCGATTAACAACAAAAAGCGAGACGCTTGAAATCGTATTATCGAGAAGCGACCTGAGAGGCACTGCCATTGCGGCGCAGGCTGCGGCAAACCAGAACATAGACCCGATGAAGCTTGATGAGTTAGTAAGGGATCGTAATGCATCATTTGAACTGCTGGCCGGGGCTGCAGTGAACCCGTCTGCTCTGGATGTCACTTTGGAGCATATAATAATCTATGGAGAACATCGCGGGTTTGACGAGCTGGTAAAGGAAGCTACAGAGACGCTCAGATCGAAGAGGGCATTATATGACAAAGCGAATGAGGAGGAATCGCACCTTCGATTGGGCGCGGATGAACTGCCAGGCAAAGAATCAAAATGGACCATTCGAACTAGGGGCATTGACGAACCGGCCTGCTCGGGACACTACAATGGGCGTAAGCCATGGAAAATATTCGGGGTCTGACGAGCTGACCGTTAAGTAGACTATCCACCCATGAACAGCGTGGGATTTGCGTAAGGATGGTGCGTGAAATCCGCACCAAGATTGAAGAGAGCAGCAGATGAAAGGCAGGACCAATCCTGCCTTGGCACAAGTACGGACCTATCTACTCTAGACCAAACCTCTTAAACGCCCTTACTTTTATCGCATCGTTGAAGAGCAGGGTAAGAACAGCAAGCCCTAACACTATCGCTATCACTACAGGGCTAAGCTTCTGAACATATATACCGAAGTACGCAATCAACACTCCTGCCAGCATCCCTAACGACGTAGTGGCTAACAACGGCATACTGGGCCGCGAGCTCCAGAAGTGGCGCTTCTCCCTTATCGCGAATACTGAAAGGTTCTGTGAGAGGTTGAACATCAGGAACACTGCTGTCTGGAACGAGGCTATCGGTATATGCAAATAGTAGATGAATATCGGTATCAGGAGCAATGTCTCAAACATGAGCGGAATCCCTATCGACCAAGACGCGAATACCAGGGACCTTACATTCCACGTGTCGGGGTGCTTCGAGAACAGAGTATGGTCTGTCGATATTGATATGTTCACGATATCATTGGTGAATATGAGCATTATGAGAAGGAGAGGAGTTATTGGTATGGTGCGGAGTGCCAAGAATGCGATGAGCACGAATCCGACGATTTGGACGACCCTGGTCACCTTCAATATAGTATACTTCGCCATTCGCTCGAATATCTTCCTGCTTTCTTTTATTGCATCGATTAATACCTCTATGCCGTCGGTTGTAAGCACCATGTCTGCTGCGCTCTTAGCTACATCGGTCGCTGTCGAGACCGCAATCCCTACCTCCGCCCTTTTCAACGCAGGAGCATCGTTGACCCCGTCGCCGGTCATGCCCACCACGAAGCCCTTGGATTGGAATGCCTTTACTATCGAGTATTTATCTTCGGGGTAGACATTTGCAAATCCATCCGACTTCAGTGCGGCATTTGTCAGGCTCTCGATTTTCCGCGCGCCTGGCGCGGATAGGTCGATGATGTTATTCCCGATGCCTAGCTCTCCTGATATCTCCTGCGCGACCGCTATGTTGTCTCCGGTAAGCATCCTTATAGAAACATCAAGACCCCGGAGCTCTTTTATCAGCTTATCCGCATCAGGCCTTGGAGCGTCGTAAAGCGCGATCAGGCCTATCACTTTCCATCTTGCGTTCTTCTTCTTTATCGCCACTGCTATCGTCCTAAACCCTCTCAAAGCGAACCTCTTCGTTGCGTTTCGCATCTTAAGCGATAGAAGGCGGCCTGGCGAGCTGAGCTGTATTATTACCTCGACTGCTCCCTTTGTGGATTCGTACGCTCCGTTCCCTATTACTGCCGAGGTCCTCTTTCTCGATGAATCGAAGGGAATGAAACTTGTCTGCTTTCCCAACTTGATGTGCATCGCTTCCGCATAATCCATTATTGCGTCGTCCATCGGATCAGAATCGTCTCTTCGTGATGCCTCTGCCGCATACCTCATCACGTCATCCTTGCCCCTGACGAACGATACCACCTCCTTTACTTTTATCTTATTTTGCGTGAGCGTGCCGGTCTTATCAAAACATAGCACATTCATGGTCGCGGCAGACTCTATAGAACCAAGCTTCGTCACCAGTATGGAGCGTTTGGCTAACCTGTTGCTTCCAAGCGCCATAGACACAGTAAACGCGGCCGAGAGAGCCACCGGCACGGAAGCGATGAACATTACGAGCAGAAATGGGAGCGTCACATATAGCGAGAGATGGAGCACCTCAGTCCCGTATACCAGCATTATCAATATTGCGATTATGTCTGCGCCAACCAGATACTTCACTATATTGTTTACCACCTGCTCGAGGTGCGAGGGAAGAGATCTAGAATCTACAAGGTTTGCAGTTTGGCCGTACTGCGTCTCCATCCCAACTTTTGTCACTATGCATGTTGCTTCTCCGGACTTTGCGATAGTGCTGCTGTAAATAACGTCACCGACAGTTTTTGCCTTCGGAAGTGACTCTCCGGTGAGCGCTGCCTCATCTGTGTATAATGACTCGCTCTCGATTATCAAGCCGTCAGCCGGAATGATGTCTCCGGAGCGCAGCCTTATTATATCCCCGGGAACCACAGTTGAAGCCTCGACTTTTGTCCATTTCCCGTCTCTCAATACCCTGGAGTAGACCGCAAGCCGCTTCTGCAGTTCTGCAAGGGTGTTGTCTGCCTTGTATTCTTCGATAAAGCCGACCATGGCGTTGAAAATCAGTAATGCCAGGATTATGTAAAAATCCGCCATATGGTTCAACATATATGACAGGATAACAACTATCCAGAGCAGTATAGGGACTGGGCCATAAAGCTTCTTTAGGAGCATCAGATAGTAGTTCTTCTTTTTTACGGCTATGGTGTTTGCTCCGTATTTGAGCAGACGGGCTTGCGACTCTTCACTTGTGAGGCCTGCCTTACTTGACTTCAAGTCAGCAAACGCTTTCTCTAAATCGCGCGCGGATTTCCCACCCCCAGCCATGGTAAATGATTAGCTGATAAATTATAAAAGCGATGCGATGCGCCTGCGGAAACAGGCGGGTATGTCCAGATGGCATATGTTGGCGCTTATACCTTTATCTCTCCGCGGGAGAGGCAGGGGTGCCTCTTCGATATGGCAATCGCACTCGCCTTGTTCGCAAGCCTTACCGCTTCAGATATGCCCTTTCCTGAAGCAAGCGCGACAGAGACTGTCGCGACAAATACGTCTCCGGCTCCGGTCACATTGACTATCTCCCGTGCAACTGTGTGGAAGTTCTGTACTTTATTTCCGTCGAACACAGTACATCCCTTCTCCGATCTCTTCACTATTATCTTTGAACCGGTGTGCGCCAGGAGCCTTTTTCCTAACTCGTTTATCGTGGAATCCTCGTTGGTGTTCTTCGTAGAGAACATTAAGCACAGCTCTTTGGAATTGGGAGCCATATAGTCTGAGCCGATGTACAGGTCATAGCTCTGCTTCGTATCGACTATCAATGGCACGCCTGCCGCCTTTGAATCTTCAATTACGGACTTGATTATGTTTCTGGTCATGAATCCCTTGTCATAATCGGAGATGACAACCATATCGGATGACTTGGAGTGCCTTTTGAAGGCTTCTATTATTTTTGACTCGGTATCCCTATTTACCTTGTGCCTTGACTCTGTATCTACTCTTACTATGGTCTGGAAATACGGATGCGTAGCTATGTACCTGGTCTTTATTGTGGTGCTTCGTCCCTCTTCCTTTTGCACCTCTGATTTTATGCCGGCAGCACTTAGCATCCGTTTCGCTATCTGGCTCTCTTTGTCGTTTCCCACTACGGAGAACAGGATCACTTCAGAACCCAAAGCGCGCATTGCAGAACCGACAAGCCCTGCTCCGCCGATGAATATATCCTCGCTTCCCTTTTCCAGGACCGGCACCGGCGCTTCTGGAGATATCCTGTCCACTATCCCGTACACGTAGTTGTCAATTATAAGGTCGCCGAACAGGCACACCTTTGGCCTTCGCTTAATCAAATCACCATACATTTTATTCCGGTGAGAATTAAAAACTTTCCGCGTAGCTCTCCAAGGTAACCGACCTGTAAGCTATCTCTTTAGCGAAATCGCTGGTTTGGCTTCCCGGGTAAACTGTGAGGAGTCTGCAATTACAGTTCTCCCTTCAGTCACCTTCTAGTTTTCTTCAAACCTGCGAAGCATGGTCTTCGGCTCTGCGATTGAGTCCTGCTTCGTTTCAAGTTGTACAACCCGGGCGACCCCGTGCCTGCCGTAGCCGTAGTAGCCGTTGAGAACCAACCTGTTCCGATGGCGGTAACCACAGAAATAGAAGTCGCCGACGGATAGGGCCAGAGGCCGTTTTTCGTGCACTGCCGATGGGGCGCTCTGATCAATGTATAATCTTTCATGCCATTGGAGCGTTTCAGCCTCATGTTTATTTATCTTTTCTAAGCTGCTGTTTTCCCTGTTTACTCTGTACCAGCTATCGGCATCAAGAGGATTTCCTTTTGAATCTACGGCATCATGGAAGCCCACGAACATCCACATGCCTTTGTTTTGTTCCATAAACTCCCTGTCCGTTACTGTGGAAACAACCGGTGCTATCGCCTTGTTCGGCTCTATTACTGCTGATACTCCTTCGTAAGTTGTAGCCTTCTCGCTAAGAGAAACTGTCGAAATTTCCTTTGTTTGCGGTATTGAAATTGTTGCCATCAAATCACGGTAATAGTCATACCAAATGATATTTAAACTTAATCTTGGGCGGAATTCCGCCATGTGCGACCTCGGCCGCCCGTCCCGCCACCTTTCTTTACTCCCTAATCCATTTTGGAACAAACCATTCTAGGGCTTTCACTTTGGATTTCTCTCTGCGAAGCAGAGTTTTCTGCTCTGCGACTGAGTCCTGCTTCATTTCAAGTTGTACAACGCGGGTTGTACCGTGTCCATAGTTGCCGAGGAGCTCCAACCTATCCCGGTAGCAGTTGCCATATGAGTAGGAATCGCCTATGTACATGGCTAGAGGCCGTTTTTCGTGTACTGCCTTAAGTGCACTCGGATCGATATATAATATTTCATGCCATTCAAGGTCTGCCGCCTTGTGCTTGCTTATCTTTTCTAAGCTCCTGTTTTCCCTGTTTACTCTGTACCAGCTATCGGCATCAAGAGGATTTCCTTTTGAATCGACGGCATTATGGAAATCTAGAAACATCCACATGCCCTTGTTTTGTTCTATGAACTTTCTATCTGTTACCGTAGGAACAACTGGCGCTATGGCCTTGCCCTCCCCTATTACTGTTGATACTCCTTCATAAGTTGTTGCCTTCTCGCTAAGAGAGGCTGTTGATATTTCCCTGGTTTGCAGTACAGAAGTTACTGTCATGAAATCGCCTTAATAACCAACAATGACTACGGTATTTAAAGCTATACTAAACGAAAAGTGTATAGGAAGTTATCACATTGTTTCTTTAGGAAAGCGGCATTGCATTTTGAGCGACGACAAATTTATGCCTTTTGTTTTCGTCCCATCACGCGCGCGAAAAATATGCAACATAGTATGCAAGGTAATTTGCTCTGTGCTCATGCGGCGCGCGATTCTGGTTTGCAAGAGCGTGAGTATTACCGGACTTCGACTCTCCTTGCGTAAGAATGCTGTTTCGGAGGTTGCTTTTATGCCTTTGGGAGATGCGTAAGAAAAGAATGGAAGACGCCTCGGCCGGGAATCGGACCCGAATCGCAAGCGTGACAGGCTTGTATGCTAGCCGTTACACCACCGAGGCATATTCTTCTTTCACATCTTGTGCTGTGACATCCTTCCACCCGTAAACGGTTGGACTTCCTCTGCGTTCATGCAATCACTGCATTCTGCAAAGGATGTGTTTTATCAGTTCTCAGTTCGTCGATGCGACTTTTCAATTCCTGTTGAACCGCAGAGGTCATATCTCCCTGAGCGTGACTTCGGGAATGTCCCTCCCTAGCTCTTTTGAGTATATTTATCGATGCGTTTACGTCCCTGTCCATCCGCATCCCGCATATGCCGCAGTTGTATGTCCTTTCATCTCCTATCTCCTTTATACAACCACAATTACTACAGGTCATGGATGTATATTGCGGATTTACCTTTATTACCTTCATACCAGCACTTTCAGCCTTGTATGAAAGCATCTGCACAAATCTGTTCCATGAAGCGTTATGTATTGCCTGCGCAAGATTGTGGTTCTTTACCATGTTCTGTATGTCGAGTTTTTCTACTGCGAACGAGGTGTATCCTGAATTTATAAGTTTATCTGATAACTTATGTGCGAAGTCGTTTGATTGGTTTGTGGTATGTTCCCATTTCTTTTGAAGTTTGAGTTTTGACTGCTCCCTCCTTTTTGAGCCTTTGTTTCTCCTTGCAATTATCCTCTGACACTTTGCGATATGTTTTTTGGACTTCGTCACGAACTTCGGTTTCTCTATTTTTGTTCCGTCTGACAAGGCAATGAAGGAGTTTAGACCCAAATCTATACCGACTGGATTTATGTCTTTTATTATTGGAAGCTCTGTCTTTTTTATCGTCGTAAAGATTGCGTAGTAGTTTTCCGCATCTTTCTTTATGGTGAGGGTCTTTATCGCCCCTTCTACGCTCCTGTGCATATCTATTCTCATTGTTCCTATTCTTGAGACTCTCAATCTGTCCTTCCTCCTTGAAAACGAACCGTTATCCTGTGGATAGACTATGCTACAATATCTGTCCCTTGATTTGAAGCGCGGAAATCCTACCTTTACTTTCTTTCCTCTCTTCTTTTCATCGCATCTCCTGAAGAAGTTTTGGTATGCCTTCAACATGCGGTATTTTATTTCGCACCTAGTCTGTGAGTATATTTGCAGGTATTTCTTATCCTTTTCTATCTCTTTTGCGAATCTGTTTAGGGTTGCTATTGAAAGTTTTTTGTTTCCCCCTTTATAAGATTTTATTGACTTTTCGAGAAGCAGATTGTAGAACTCTTTTGAGAGGAGTAATTGTAAATCTATCCCTGATTGACGTTTTGCATCAGGATAGATTCGGAACTTGTAGGCTCTTGCAGAATCCATGTCTTTTGTTTCATCATTCATGTTTATACGCCTTTCTGCGGTTCGCTTTCATCCCGCCCCTAAAGAGTGTAGGATTTCCCGCTCACTTTGTTAAACTTTCCCCTTGGAGTGATTTGAACACCCAACCTACCGGTTTCTTCCTTACGGAACATCAGGCTACAGCCGGTCGCTCTACCATTGAGCTACAAGGGGCAATATGTATCAGGCATGGATTTATATTTTCCATTCCCTTTTAGATTGCTGCATTTACATTTATAGGTTGTGGCGACATAATATTAATAGTGGTTTGCATGGGAAAAGATGGCGCCGTCGGAGCTGTGCATAGTCAGAAAGCAGTAGGACTGCCCATCTTTATCTACAATATGAAGGACACAATCCAGAGTATCGTCGCAGACTGGCGTTTTATAGATGCTGCCATCATATTCGCTGCTTTCCTATCTGTCGCATGGGGGGTGCCGTATTACCCTGTAGCAATCGCCGCCGTTTTGGCAATAGTGCTGTTCGCCGCCGCGATGCAGCACCCATTCCTTGGCCTGGTTATACTTGCTGTGCTTGTCTTCCCGGCAGTGATGTATCAAGCGCCCGCTCTCGGATGGATATACTTATTCTTCTTTACAGCGACCATGATACTCGGTTATATGCATTATAGGAGCATAATCCTTGCTTTTACCCTCCTCACACTGAGCTTTTCTTTCATAGGCAGGATATTCTTCATACCTTTCCTTATCCTTACTCCGTTGCTGGTCGGCTTCAAGAGAGGGGCGATTGTGGCTGTGCTGATCTTTATCGGAATAATAGCTTTCTCTGCGAGCATGGGCATACAGAACAACGCTTACATAGTATACAACACCACAAAGAGCATAGGTTCAATAGGAAGCGGCGCGCTTGGCAGTTCCCTAAGTTTCACTATTGCCTCGAAGGGAAGGCTTGTGCTCTCTGATTTTGTAGCTAAGACAGGCTCCGGGCTTGGCGTCTTCCTGAGCCAGAAGGTACTGGCAGACATATCTAATATATTCGTGCTGCTCATCGCACTGCTTTTCCGGCAGCCTTTGTACCTAGTGCAGCTAGCGGTCACAATAGGCATGTTCTTCGCCATAGAGCGCCTTGGGATATCGGAGCGCTCTAAATACCGTGCAGTCAAGGCAAGCATCCTAGGGATTATCTATCCCGTAGTATTCATAGCGCTCTCTCCTGCCAGCCTGACAAACGGAATAGGGGAATTTGCGATATTCAGCTTCTTCATATGCCCATTAGGCGTATATCTACTCGAGCTCTACAACTTTGACGTATTCAAAGCGCTTGAAGTGAGAAAACGCGACATCAGGATGAAATTTGGAGAGTCGTTCGAGGACCTACAGAGCGAGGGCACAAACGAGACTTTCGATGATATAGCAGACTACACCGAGGTGAAGAAGGAGATGATGCGATCCATAATCGGGCCGATAGAGCAAAGAGGAGTTTCCAGAAAGTACGGGATAAAGCCTGTAAAGGGAGTGCTGCTTTTCGGGCCTCCTGGAAATGGAAAGACGATGCTGATGAGGGCGCTTGCAAACGAGATACATTTCGGGTTTTACAGGATTGCTGCACCAAGCCTTATCTCTGCGTACTCTGGCGAATCCGAGAAGAAACTCTCGCAGATATTCACAATCGCAAAGAAGAACTCCCCGTGCGTGCTCTTCGTAGACGAGATAGACGCAGTGGGCACGAGCAGGGATGTGGAAGGCGACGAGGCGCACAAGCATGTGCTTTCTCAACTCCTTGAGGAACTGGACGGCTTTCAAAAACTCGATAAAGTCATAGTCGTAGGTGCCACAAACAAGCCCAATTTCATAGATCCGGCTTTGCTAAGATCCGGAAGGTTTGACAGGTCGATATACATACCGTTGCCGGACGAGGACGGAAGGGAGAAGATATTCGGCATGTACCTCTCCAAACTTCCGGTCTCGAAAGACATTGACTTGAAGCGCCTTGCAAACATGTCGGAAAGGCTAAGCGGCGCCGACATAAAAAACCTGTGCGAAGCGACGTCACAAAAGGTCGCCAGGGATGCTGTAGAAATGCATAAGATGCTGAAGATCACTAACGGCGACCTGGAGCGCGCTATAAAGAGCACAAAGCCCTCGACGAGGCTTGTCCAGATAGAAGAGTATGAAAAATTCAAGAAGGACTTCGAACGTGTACACAACATCGTGGCGGAGGAGTCTGCACCGAACATCAGCATGGACGCAGTAGTGGGATATGACAGCTTCAAGAAGACGATAGTGGAGTCGATGGATGTCCTGACACACCCCGAGCTGGCGAAGAGCTACGATGTCAGGAATACGAATGGCATACTGATATATGGACCGCCCGGCACCGGCAAGACGATGATGATGAAGACTATCAGCAAGAGCGTGGATGGTATAAGCATGATAGAGCTGGACAGTTCCGAGGTGATTAGAGCGGGGGCAGCAAACGCCCCGGCTGTCATAAAGGAGTATTTTTACAGAGCGCAGGAGAACAAGCCTTCGATACTCTTCATAGATGAGATAGACGGATTTGTCAGCACTCGCGGAGCTGACGCAGAGATGGCTAATGAAATAATATCAGAATTCTTAAAGCAGATGGATGGAATGAGAGGCTCCGCTGGAATGATGGTCGTAGCTACCACTAACAAGCCAAGCTTCATTGACCCTGCTTTGCTCAGACCGGGCAGGTTTGACAAGCTCGTCTATGTGGGACCGCCGAAACTCAATACGAGAAAGCTCATGTTTGTCAGGTTCTTGAGAGGCGCACCGCTTGGCAACATCGATTTCGACATGCTCGCCAAGATGACGGTTAATTATAGCGGTGCCGACATAGCTGCCATATGCAATTCCGCAAAGAGAAAGGCAATGCGCAAGGTAATGCAGGGCGGTCCAAACTCCATGGTAACGCAGGATATGGTAAAAGAATCGATAAATGCCGTGACGCCTTCAATAAGCGCAGAAGACATCAAGGAGTATGCCGAATTCGGGAAGAGGTACAAGAGGCCAGATTGAGTATGCGTGAATCCCTGTTTGCGAAGATTTCGCGCCACCCCCCTTTTTCTCGGATGCTGCAGAACTCTATTAGGATTGCATCCCCTTTTTTCATGTCAGAGACTGCCTGATGGTCGGATACCGCCACAATCACGCTGCCAGAATCGTCGTGCGCCCTGATAACCAACTCCTCTTTCGGACTGATGCTGCTTGGCTCTACGCTGTCGACCACTCCGTTGAAGCGGGACGGCCCCGAAGTGCTGTCAGCATTAAGTTCTATTAACTGCATATTGGACGCCACGGTGCTATACAAAGTCTGGTGTGAGCTATCAAATATGAGGTCGTCTATCCTTATTCGATCACCGACTACAAGGGGAAGTGTGTCCGCCTGCTCAGATGCACGCCCGTTAAGATTTAGCTTTACTGTGTCGCCTTCCTCCCCTATAACTATCACCCTGTGTTTCTGAAGGCGTTTTGCTCCAATGCTTACTGTTTGGTTGAATACACGGTATATTTTGTCCTCTGCCGATACCCCATAAATCTGCCCTAGCTCAGCTGCTGACATGGCAATCAGGTCTTTGGCGTTTAACGTTTTGGCAGGCACCGTGCCGATATTGCGATCTGCAAGGCGGGATGCCTGAGTCCGGGTTATCATGCCTGACATGCTGTCAACCCACCCCGCGCCTTCCATAATCGGCATTAGGGGCTGATATTTATAAATATATGGCAGAAAGACGCTCCCATATCTGAAGAAACTTTCTTTACAGAAAACCTTTTATATCTGGCATACTCTCAGTAATGGATTTGAATGGGATGGATTACATGAGAGATGAAGCGACCGGCAAGAAAAGATCTATTGGACTCGAGGAAGCTGTTATGATTGCTGACAGAAAGAATTCGCGTTTTGTATGGCTTGGCGTCGAACCGATTTATAAGATAAGCAAGATACTTAATGTGGAAAGAAAGATGATAATGAGGCTAGATCCGGAAGATTTGCTTTACAAGGAAGCGACGGAGCTCGCAGATTTGAAAGACCATGTCCTGTTGTGCTATCACGGAAGGACATCCCATTTTATATCCGACTTCCTGCAAAAGGCGCATAAGATAAACACATACCATCTCGAAGGGGGAATAACAAAGCTCTCTGGAAAGAATCTTTGATTTTAGTCTGTAGATACGCTTCTTTGATTTAGATAATTTAAACAGTCCGTATATATTATACGGATAATATACGGTCCGTGGATGAAAAACCTGGCGGATTGGGTCTTGCAGGCGTAGGAAAGAGATTTGAACTCGGCTAATTTGTATCTGATCTGCTAGTGACATACTGCTCAAGAAGTTGCTGCGCGACGAAATGGGCGAAATTGACGGTTTTGCCCTTATCGGCTTCTTCTATCGCATTGTAATAGCGCTCTTTGTTTTTGACCTCTATGATAACAGGCGGAAAGTGATTCTTGATTAGCATCCAGTTCATGATAAGCCTAGCAGTCCTCCCGTTACCATCGGTAAACGGGTGTACCTGGACGATATTACAGTGTGCCCAAGAGGCAAGTTCTACAGGATGCATAGCCCTCTTTTGTTTAGAGCAGTCACTGAAAATTTTATTCATCATGACCGGCACTTTAGAATGTAGCGGTGGAGTCCAATCTGACCCTAGTATTCTTACCTCGTTATCTCTGTATTTTCCTTGCATTCTGCATGATGTGCTCTTCGTTATCAGGTATTGGACCCTGAGCAGAAACGTATTGTTGAATTGACCTTTATAGGACTTAATGAACTCCCATGCATCTTCAGAGTTTAATGCTTCGATTACATCATTGGAGCTTGCTCCCTCTGGCGCGATTTTATCTGCGAGCAATAGAGCCGTCTGCCTTAAGGTGAGGCGATTGCCTTCTATTGCATTAGTATTATAGGTGAAGCGCACCAAAAAGTCCTTCGGTAGAATATCTTCGGGGGTTTTCTTAAATATCAATATCGACGACCTTAAATCCTCTAGTCGCTCTATGGTCTCGTCAGATAGCCAACCGATTCTCTGCTCCTTTGCCGCTATCTTATCAAGTCGTGCAAGCACTTTTTGAAGTTCGGCTTTAGATGGAAGTGCCCTGCCGAGAAGAATCCTAAATTTTTTGGTCTTGCCCTCCTTAGTTCGTATGCTCTTTGCTAGATAATAGTACAAATGCCCGCCATGGTTTTGCTTTTCTATGAATGCCATAGTATGACTACAATATACAGATATTTAAATATTGTGGTCATAATGACTACAAACCACATAATTAAGTAATGTGTGGTCATAAGAATGTGAAAGAATGTGCAGGGGGGAGAGATTCGAACTCTCGAACCACTAAAGGACTATGCCCCGAACTTAGGTTTGGCCATGCTCCACCATCGGCAAATTCACTAGAAAAAGTAGGCTCAGGGGCACGGAAGAGCTACTTTTGCAGATCTTCGAACTTCGACAGCAGGTCGTTTTTCAGTTCCTCCCAGCTTTTCGGCCGGTTTGCTGCAGGGATAAATGGGTTCGTGATATTTCGTATCTTCTTTGAGTCGCTCTTTTTAAGGCGGAGAATAGTTTTCTGCAGGAACACTTCAGCGGTGTCGCCAGTGTCTTCTGATTCTAACATTAGCTCGATTGCGGTTTTGAGCACTTTTTTAGAGCACATCTGCAACGCGGCATGAACATCGTATAGGTCTTTGCCCTCTGCACGTGTTGCAAGAGCATTCATCTTGCGCGCGGTTAAATCCTCTATCGAATATATGCGCATTCCGCTTATGGAGGATTGTGTAAACTCGGAAACTATCTGGCGACTTTCTAAAGGCTTCGCTATTAGAAGCTTCTTTGGCGCGACATCGACTCTGACATGATCGATGCCGCCAAAAGGCGTCTCGTATTCACAGTAAAACTGCATCGTGGAGCGTATCCTGCGGAATTCCGTTATCTTGTAGCCCTTAATTCCGCCTGCAAGCTTCTTGCAGAAATCAGGCATATCTTTCCTCGCATTCTCGGTTACCAAATCAAAGTCTGCGTCCTCTGAAAACCTCTGCGTTTTTTGCATGTATGCTTTACTAAGCGCCGTACCTCCTTTGAATACCAACGAGTTTGGTTCCAAAACCGTAAGTGCAACTATTTGGGATATCACGTCCATAAGATGAAATTCTTTGAATACAAACTGAAGAGGGAGTCCATAACGGATTGCAATTGCCCTGCATACTTCTAAATCAAGTTTCATGAAATTCCACCTTTACTGATTATCGTCTTCTTTATTTTGTCGAATATGCTACGCCTTTTAGTTTTGATAAAACAGTTTACATACGACTCAAACTCCTTTAATTCTTCTTTGTTGAGCTGTGATGCTTTATATGCATTAATTAGCTTGTTCCTCTCAACTGAATACTTTTCCAGATAAATGCAATCAAATAAGGTCTTTGCCTTGGTTGAAACAGTTAAGCCATTTATATCTTCAAACCCTATGGCCTTTTCTTTCAGTGCGACAGACCTGAATTCGTACATTCCGAACGCCTTTGATGCTGATTTATTGACGGTTACTACGGTGACCGTAAACGGTAGCTCTGTGATAAGCCCATGGACATACAAGGCGCTGGAAAACCCGATGTATCCATTGTACGTGCGCTGCGCAGCCGCAAACGCATCTCTTATAGGGTTCGCAGAATAGACTCCGCGCTTTAGACGAATTAGCTTGCCGGACTTGCTTAACCTGCTCAGCGTAGTTTTCAGAGTGAACCCATCGCATAGTTTCAGGCTTTCGAGCGTCTCTAGCATAGCGATGCCCCCAGGAGAGTTTTGAACTGCACTTACAAGTTTCTCTACCAGCTTATCCATATATCAATAATAAACAATATGTTTATTTAAAGCTTTTGTAAGAAAAAGGGTACTGACTGTCAGAATGATGCAGGGGGAGAGATTCGAACTCTCGAACCCGCTAAGGGAATGGGTCCTAAGCCCATCGCATTTGGCCAAGCTTTGCTACCCCTGCCTGTTTTTCTCGTTTTCTCGTCTACATACAAAGCATTTTATATGTGTTAATGCAAGAAAACCACAACTTTTAAGTCGTGGATGAATTGCACTAGATGTATATTGTAGTAAAGTATAAAAACATACAATCCCCTGCTCCTATATGGATTCTCTCAGGGCTTATAGGTTCAGGATTTATCCCGATGCAAAGAGACAGAAAGAGATAAACTTACGTATAATACTCGCGCAGCGACTTTACAATAAGATTCTGGGGAGAGTAAAGGAGGAATACGGAAAAGGCGGAAAGTCAAAAGTGAATATGGCAACGCTCAATAAGTACATGCAAGAGTCCATAAACGAGGACACAGATTTCCTGAAACTGTACTCACAGACACGTCAGGAAGTATTCATGAGGCTCATAAAAGCATACGCGAACTTCTTCAGGAGGGTAAAGGAGAAGAAACAAGGAAAGAATATCAAGGTAGGTTTTCCGCGCTTCAAATCGATTGACAGGTATTACAGTATAGTCTATCCGCAGGACAACGGTTCATTCTCAATAGAGAAGGAACGAAAGACTGACATGCTCAGAGTTTCACGAATAGGTAGAATGAAGATAAAACTACATAGAAATATGGACGGAAAGATAAAGACGCTGACGATAAAGAAAGAAGGAAAGAACTACTACGCAATCTTTACCGCAACAAACGGGAATAACCCAACAGGAGTAAACGACATAAACCCCATCGGCATCGACATGGGACTCAACAACTTCGTTGCATTGTCAGACGGAAAGACAATTCAGAAACCAAAGTTCTTCAAACAGAAAGAGAAAAGGATTGCAAGATGGCAGAGAATAGTCGCAAGAAGGAAAAAAGGCTCGAAGAGAAGGCAGACAGCAAAGGAGCAACTCCAAAAGGAGTGGAACACAGTGACAAACCAGTCAAACGACTTCATGCACAAACTGTCTGACAAATTGGTCAATGAAGGTTACACCTCGTTTGCGGCAGAATCGCTGAACATACAGAACATGGAGAAGAGCCACAGGCTCGCGCAGTCAATCCAGAACGCTTCATGGAACAGATTCATAAGCATGCTCTCATACAAGGCTGAAAGTGCCGGTATGGGATTCGTAACAGTGCTGGCAAAGAATACTACACAGGAGTGCAACAGATGCGGCAGCGTGAAGAAAGATAAAGATAAACTCACACTCGAAGACCGCATCTACAACTGCAGCACATGCGGTCTTACGATGGACAGGGATGTAAACGCATCGATGAACATACTCAAAAGAGGTAGGGCAGGGCTTGCCCGAACTAACGCTCAGGGAGATATTTGCCTCTACCCTTCAACAGGAAGGGCAAGCAGTGTCGAGGAACTGAGAACATACTCCACAGTACCTGCGGAGGAAGCCCCTACCTTCAGGTAGGGGAGGAGGTCACTCTTGCGGTATATATTTATATGGTTTTGCGAGAGGAGTTAGTTATGATAACGACTAAGTATGTCAGAGACAACATAGAAAGGATACGGGAGTCTCTATCCAGAAGGGAAAGCGCCTTTCAGATAGACACGCTTCTGCAGCTTGATTCCGAAAGGAGAGGCCTGCTCACGGACATCCAGCTCCTGCAAAGCGAAAGAAACAAGAGGGGGCTTGAGATATCCGAGGCGAAGAAGTCCGGGAAGGAAGCATCAGGCCTTTTGGAGGGAATGGATAAACTGAAAAACAGGATAAGCGAGATAGAGCAAAGGCTCCCTGGATATGACCAAAAGATAGACTCCCTGCTGCAGACGCTGCCGAACATAATGCACAAGGATGTGCCCAAAGGCAAGAGCGACGAGGACAATCCTGAGATAAGGAGGATCGGGGAGATAAGGAAAAAGAGTTCTGAGTCGCATGAGCTGATACTTGAGCGCCTTGGACTCATTGACATAGAGAGCGCCGCCAAGGTCGCAGGCTCCCGCTTTTATTACCTCAAGGGGGATTTGGTGCTTTTGGAACAGTCCCTGGGAAGATTCGCCATTGACGAGATCGCAAAGAAGGGGTATATGCCAGTCATACCGCCGTATATGCTAAGGAAGAGATATTACAGGGGCGCAGTGCCTCTCGAAAACTTCGAGGAGATGCTCTATGCGACAGCAGAGCCAGTAGAAAGCAGGGGCAGGGAGGACTACGAGAAGATGGAAGACGAGCTTTTCATGATAGCTACAGCAGAGCACCCGCTTGCTGCGATGCATGCCGGCCGGGTTTTCAATGCCGACGAGCTTCCCCTCAGATATGTCGGAATCAGCCCGAGTTTCAGAAGGGAAGCTGGTTCGCATGGCAGGGATACAAAAGGCATATTCCGGGTGCATCAGTTCAATAAGGTTGAGCAGTTCATAATATCCGGGGAGGATTCGGACAAGTACCAAGAAGAGCTCCTTGCCAACTCAGAGGAGATAATAGGGAAGCTTGGCATACCTTACAGAGTAATAGAGATTTGCACTGGCGACCTCAGCAAGAAGGATGCAAGGTCATTCGACATAGAGGGGTATATGCCGAGCCAGCAGAAATACAGGGAGCTGTTCTCCTGTTCTAATTGCACGGACTGGCAGAGCATGAGGTTAGACATAAAGTACGATGCCGGAGGCGAGAGAAGGTATGTGCACACGCTCAACGCGACAGGCGTCTCTGTGGAAAGGATGCTCGTCGCGATAGTGGAGAACTACTCTAATCCTGACGGCAGCATAGACGTTCCCGATGCGCTGAAAAGATATGTGGGTAAAGATAGGATAACAAAACTCTGAGGGATGTCCTATGTCAGATACCACTAAAGAGTATGAGATGAAGAAAAGCCTGAAAAAGCTAAGGTCGATAAGGGGATATGGAACGGAGTTGATAAGCATATATGTGCCGCCCGACTTCCAGATATCGGACGAGGTAAACAAACTCAGGGAGGAGAAGAACCAGTCTTCCAACATAAAGTCCAAGACGACCAGGCAGAACGTCCAGAACGCGATAGAGAAGATAGTCCAGTACCTAAAACTCTACAACAGGCCCCCGAAGAACGGGATTGCGGTATTCTGCGGAAACATATCGAAGATGCAGGACAAGCCAGACATACGGCTATTCAGCATAGAGCCGCCGGTGCAGATAAAGGCCAATATATACAGGTGCGACTCAAACTTCCTGTTGTCCCCGATAGAGGCGCTTTTCGAGACAACGGAGCTGTATGGCATACTTATAATGGATGGGAGAGACGCGATAATAGGGATGCTGAGAGGGACGCAGTTCTTCATGGAAAAGAAAGTGCACTCTTTCGCGCATCAGAAAGTAAATAAGGGAGGGCAGTCGCAGGCCCGGTTCGAGAGGATAAGGGTGGACAGCATAGAGCATTACTATCAAAGCATCGGCGGCGCAGTCAACGAGATGTTTGAGAAGAACAGCTTCAAGATAAGCGGGCTGATAGTGGGAGGACCGGGGCCCACAAAGGAGAACTTCGTCAAATCGAAGAACCTCAATTACCAGATAAAAGTGCTGGGAGTATTCGATACGGGATACACGGATGAGAATGTTGGCATGAGGGAGCTGCTGGAGCACGCGAAGGAACTGCTTTCCGAACAGAGCATAATAAAGGAACAGAAGCTTATTGGAAGGCTCAAGAGCGAAATCGCAAGGAACGGGAATGCTGCGACCGGCTACCAGCACGTGAAGAGCGCGCTAGAAAATGGGAAAGTGGAAACGCTCATAATAAGCGAAGATGCTGAGATATACAAAGTAAAGTACAAATGCAACACATGCGGAAAGGAGATAGAGAGGATAATCCAGGGAGATCCGATAGAAGAAAAGCATGACTGCGGCGGGTACCTGCAGATCGTGGAGTCGGTTGATGTGGTAGAGGAGCTGGTGGAAATGGCAGATAAGGGAGGAGTCGGAATACATTTCATAAGCTCTGAAGGGGAATACGGAAAGGAACTGCTATTGGGCTTTGGAGGGATAGCCGCTCTGCTCAGGTAGCCATATCCGTTCTAGTGTGTTGATTGCGCAGTATGAGCGGGATTGCTGCAAGGTTGCTTTGGCAGGAAGTTTTGGAAGAGCTGGCGCATGCCGCTGGGGGCAAATAGGACAATTTGGCGGGAACTGAATCAGGTAAGCTCTGCTGCGCCAGCGCATTCAAAGAGGTAACGGTTGGTGCCGCTTATGTAAAGGGAATTCCCGTAGACTTTTGTAAAGTTCGTTGCGCTGTAGTTTATGAAGATGCTTGGGCTCTGCGAAGATATGGAGAGGCATTTTGAGGTAGTGGTTGTTGAGTAGTTAGAGGCGTTCTGAAGACCGACAGCATATGTGCAGCTATTGTTAGGGGAGAGCACGAAGAAATCAATGGACGATGGCGCTTTGTGTATGTTGTGCGCCTTCTCTATCTGGTATATGAAGCTGGTTCCGCAGTATGTGGTATTGACGTAGACCGTGCTGTTCGGGTCGCTGACGAATATCCTGACCGTATTCGAGGTGTTAAGCCCACTTATGAACGACTGGAAGGAGCCGCTTGTCGCGCTGCCTATGGGCACCCTGTTCAGCGAAAATACGAATGCAGTAATTATTATCCCGACCAAAACTATCGCTACCACTACAGCAGCCAGCGCCCTTTTCTTGGACCGGGGCGATCCGCGCTCTTCGCTCTCGGGCGGGTTTCTGCGCGATGTCTTCTTATCCTTCGGGTTTTCCTTTTTCGCCATGTGTACGCCTCATCCTATGAGCTTTGATGCTGTGCATCCCGGTCCGAGCATTGATGCATTCATGTACATCACATAACCAAGCATCCCTTTATAGGCCGTAGTGTTGGAGGCGTACAGCACTGGAATAGATCTTGATATGGCGTTCGAGATTGTGATGCTGTTTGCCGATTGGCGCGTCGATGACGTGCCGCTTATCTTGAGAAGCGCGGAGGAGGAAAGGTTATACTTGACGCTCCATGTGCCGGATGCGGCGCCGCTTACACTCTGGCTGCCTGATTCCGATGCGCCGCCGTTGAGTATGAAATCCAATACCTGTTTGCTAGCGTTGTTGTATACTGAGATGCTGCCTGTTGTGGTGTTAGCGGAGTATGATATGGTAAGAGAGGTAGTGCCGTTCTGCGGGGAGAAGGTGTCTGAGCCCTTTCCGCTGAGCGTGCTCTCGAATGCCGTGTAGGCAGTTGATGAGGATGCGTTGCCTATAGAAACAAGCGACTTGCCGGATTTGGAGAGGTTTGAGCTTATGGAAGAGATGCACGATTGGGAGGCTATGCTGCCAGTATAAACAGCGATTGTGTTGGACGAGGAGAGCTTTGACAGGAAGTAGCTTGCTGGGATGAAGCTGTTGGCTGATGCTGCATAGTAGTATGTCGCTGCTGGATATACGAGCACGAGCATTATAAATAGTAGGGCAAGGGCGATTGTCCGTTTGCCCGCCTTCCTGTTATGGTGCATGCTTTTGGGATGGCCGGATTTGGGCCTTGTAGCAAAGAACGCGGCGGCAAGGATGATGAGCCCTATTATAAGGGAGAGCAGCGCTGCGGCGTATGCGTATGAGGCGCTGGAAGGGTTTGGTGAGCCGTTGAACAGAGAGCTGACGAACCAGTAATCTGTCCCTTTTACAAAAGCAGCCATTGAGAAAGGACTGCCCAAGGAGGCAAGCTGTGAACCGACTGACAAAGCGTTGGCGCTTATCGCGCCTAGTGCGGTCTGGTTTACCTTTCCAGAAAGCTCTGAGTTTATGGAGTTCTGTGCGCTCTCCAGCGAGGTAAGGCTCTGGGGCACAGAGCCTGGCGCGTAATCCAGCTTTATGATGCTTAATTCCTTGTTGTTCTGCGTGGATGTGTTGTATACCGGAAGATATGTTGCTGCCGCAGCCTTATATGTAACGCTAAGGTTCTTTATCATTGAGACAAGGATGGCGTTCGCCGCGCTGACATTCTGATTGTATGCAAGGGACTTCACAGCTGAGAACTTTAACTCGAGAGCTGCCAGCGTATTCGAGAGAGGCGCATAGTCAAACCTCGAGTTTACGAAGCTGGCGTTCTTCACAGTAGAGTTGTAGAGCGGGCTTATGTACTCCAGCATCGAATTAAAGAGGGTCGTGTTCGTGCGCTCGTTGTACGCGCTGATTAGGCCGGTTGCGGTTCCTGAAGCGGACGATGCATAGGAGTATATGGTGGAGTTGTAGACTGGAAGGGAACGGAGCGCGCTGACCTGATTGGTTATCTTCGACATGTTTGTGTAGTTGAACCAGACAGACGGGCAGAATCCCCCTATGAACCTGCTCCCGCAGTACCAGGGAGTAGAGGTAAATGAGTACGGGCATGAGCTGAGCAAAGACTGCGAGACGTTCTGAACAGGAAATATGTCTGACTCAGGTATCTTTGCGGAGGATGCGCTGACATTGAGGGCTGCGGCATAGAGGGCGTTTATCTTGCTGCCGTAGTTCGACTGGTTTATGTGCGCGGTGATGTTCAGGAATGCGTTGTAGCTCTGGTTGAATGCTCCGTATGTTTCGGAAAAGTTCACTATGCCTGCGCCAAACTGCGCGCCGAATCCGGCTATTTCCTGTGTGCAGTAGTTTGTGTCGTAGCATGAGCGGTACCCGTTCTGCACCGTGCTTGAAGTGTAACGCAGGCCGGTAAAAGAGAGGCAGAGGTTGAGCTGTTCCGAGGTGGTTGACCTATATGCCTGCATCTCTGCAGAGAGGTTCGAGAAGGATGAGTTGCTGGGATAATAGGAATGTTCGAGATATGCGGAGATTACCGTGGCGATTGATGATGGAGATGTCGCAAGGGAGTATTTAGAGCCTGTGCTGTTGACTAGGAATGTGCTGGAATTGTCAAGGTGCACGAGTACGTATGTGCTGTTGTTGTATGTTATGTTGGATACGTGATTCACATTCTGTATTCCATAAAAGGCATACAACGCAGAGAGGGATGGCGAAGGAGCCGGAGATGCAAATGCAGCAGAAGCAGCAACCGGAATGGATATGATAAGTATGGCCAAGAGGAATAAACGGTTCATTGTCGCACCGCCAATATATGAAAATCAAGTTTTAAATAGGTTGCGAGATGCCAGTAAGAGTTCAGGTTGTTGCCGCGGGGATAATCTAGGAACAGATTGGCGGGGTATTGCTGATAGCTTCAGTTTTTTGTTTTAAGGCTATAAGCATTGATGCCTGCATCGCATAACTTTCCATGTTCTCTATGTATCTGCTATGTTATGATATCTTTATTTTTATCACAAGGGGCGTTAATACCCCCCACGGCATTGTTTATCGTCGAGCATCATCTACTTTTGTAACCGAATCTTCTTTCATAGTTTTTGTGGTCGAACCACTCAAGCAATATTGCCACTATTTCAATTTGATTTCCAGCTAACGTATACAATAACCGCCAACCATTCCTAAGATCATATTTTCTGAGGTTATCTATGGCGTATCTTGTGATGTACTCTTTTGGCCATAAACGTTTCTCAATCTTAATGCCACAGAGCGGGTTTCCCTTGAGCTGATTGATTGCATTATCTATTTCGGCAGCAAGTTGCTTGTCCTGGAACTTCCCGGATTTCAATTCTTCAAATGCTCTGCTAAGTTTATTGTCAACAAATGCGACTTTTTTTACCCTGTTGTCGCTCATTTTATCACTAGGTTCTGTTTCTTCAGACGTTCAATGAGATTCGGATTCCATATCCAGGTAACCGTCTTATCTTTCTCGACTATTATCTTCCCAGAGTACTCTAGGTACCTCAATACTGCCGTGAACGTGGTCCACATTACCTTCTTTGGCAACGCTTTCCATATCTGCGTAATAGTTTTGTCGCTCTTTTGTTTGTATAGTTCCGCCTCTATCATGAGTATTGTGTCTAATCTTGGCGACCTATCTATGCGCCTCTGTTTGAACTTTAGTACAGCATTTGCGTACATATATATCAACTGATATATTTATCGATTGATAAATATAAATACCTTTCTGTTAAAAATTAAGAGCTTGGGTTGTCACAGCTAGGATAATCCAGGAACGGATTGGCAAGGTATTGCGTATGGCTTCTACACAGGAGGAATGAGCAAACCTATATTTCTGCAATCCGCAACATATCTTCAAAGATTAGGCCTACTCTCTCAAAAAAAACGATGCGGACGCTTCTACGTACTCGGAGCACAAATGTTAATATCCGATATACTCCAAACGGCGAGCCTTACGTCTTGCGATTTCCCTTCCAAATTCTTCGAGCAGAACGAATCTGTTTGTCTCGCCTGCCTTTACATCTGCGTCAACTACACGCAGGTGCTTTTTTTGTGTAGGTGTCAAATCCTTTTCTTCCAACCTTTCAATAATTATAGGCTCTACAATAGACCTACTTAGCCTTTTCTTCAACATCTTAATCTCCTGCTGCATGTCCTTGAACTCTCTTTGCAGCTGCAATAAAACAGTTTCGGTTTTCTTTTCATATCAGTCAATATATATGTCGCATCTGAATCAAATATCTTTCGCTCGCTCTCAAATTCGCCTAGACCTTATCCTTAGGGGCGGCTGAACGCCTTAAAAAGAGCATTACATCAGGCTATTGAACTCGTCAATGGATAGGTCGACTCGTTCATTATCGTTTTTAGCATACCCTTCCCGATAGGTCTATGCGCAGGTACTACAATCATGTACTCCGGTTTCCTATCTCCAAATTGTGCTATGTATCTATCCTTCCTGTCAAGGTGCATTACGATATGGCTGCCTTTCTGGTGATTTAACACATACCCCATTTTAGAAAGAGCCTTTATCACTTTGTCGTAATTAAGAGGTATCAGCCTAGACACTTATCTGCACCGATTCTACAGGAATAGGATCACCATGCTTTTTCAAAGACTCCATGTACGCCTGTATAGCCTCCTTCATATTCTTCATCAATTCTTTCTTCGTCATGCCTTCGGTAGCGCAGCCTGGAAGGTCGGGAACCTTGCCCACGTAAACTCCATCCTCATCTCTTTCTATCAATATTCTAAATCGCATAAATCTTACCTGTGGCTGTAATTATATTGTCCATTCTTCCCATAAAGAGATTCCCGGTTGTGCGGCACAGCTGAGATGAAATAAAAGAAAAAAGGAAAAGAGAAGAAAAAGAAAGAGCTAAGCAGCGTTTAAACGCTGCTTGCTGCCGAGCTGTACAGGTCCTGGATGAAGGCGTTTGCCTCTGCAGTCGTCTGGTTTGCAGTGTACCCTGCTACCAATACTCTTGCTCCTCTTGTGGTGTTTGCAGCGTATGCCTGCAATACCGGTGAGCTTGTCGGGGTTATTGATATGCCGAGTGCGCTTTCCAGCTGTGCGCTGAGAGAGTTCACGTATCCGCTTCCTACCAGTACCAGCGTGCTTCCAGCGTTTGCCTGTGAGTCAAGCACTACCAGGTTTGTTGGAGATCCTGCGCTCAGGTTCTTCAATAACACAGGTGTGTCTGCACTGCTCACTGACGGTGTTGCTGTCAGGTTGCTGATTCCAGTCACTGTGAAGTGTGCTCCTGGAGTGACTGATACGTTGGCTGTCACCTTCCCTATGGAAACGTTCGCTATGTTTGTAGCCTGTCCTACGCCGTATGGTCCCTGCAGTGAGTATGATACTGCGTTCGAACTTGATGCGCTGGACGGAGCCACAACGAATTGTAGCTGGTCTACGCTCTTTGCAATGTCGAACGTTATCTGCTGTGGGCCAATCGAGGCAATCTTGCTTCCACGCTCAGTTACGAAGCTCTGGTTCGCGTTGATTGCGGCGCCGACTGTCGGTGTGTACGTCACGTTGTTCTTCGTGCCGCTCACTGTTCCGTTCAGTATGAACAGAGGCTCAGTTGTTACTCCGCCTGTATTGTTGAACAGACCGAATGAAACTGAATCTTGTTCACCAACCTGGCTTGGAACCGCCAACTCGTTCATCGTGTACGTGAAGTACTCATTGGAGTGTCCTGAGCCGAACGTCACACTAGATGCCGTTGCCAATGTAAACGGTGTGGTTGGCTGACCATTGTGCTGGTTGTACGTCGCTGTGCTTCCAGGTGTTACCTGATCGTACACCTTACCTGATGCAGGTGCGTACAGGATTTGCGGGGTTGAATTAAAATTCAACGATGCGAGTACATTGAGGACATTGCTACTCTGGACCACCCCCACACTCAATCCTGGAATCGCCCTAGACACCTTTATCGATGTCACATTGGTAAATCCGCCTGGAACGTTACCAACTACCACATTGCTCGTAGTTAGTGCGTTTATCGTGAACGATGGGTTCAGATGGGTCAGACCGTCGTAACCGTTTACAGTCACTGTTAATAGGCTGTTAGCGTTCACAAGACCAGCGGCGGTGGAGAGGGAGTCTCGTACCACAACATTTGCCGTAGATGCAGTCATTGACGTCGAGTTGAGCTGGAACGGCGTAAGGTCGTATGTTAGGGTCGAGCTCTGTGGAGCTGAACCTGCTGTGAATGCTCCTGGTATGGAGCTTGTCACTACGAGTTCCTCTGCCGGCTCTGTCACGTTGCTTATCGCGTTGGCCCCTGTCAATTGTGCAGCAGTTCCCTTGTTAGCGTATGTTACGCTGCCGAGATGCTCGCTCTGCACTGTCACTGGGTCGAACGATGACGCTCCGAGTGTCTGTCCCAAGAACGTCAGCTTGTACGCAGACGGACTCTGCACAAAGCTGAAGCTCTGTCCAGGTGTCAGTGTCTCTGGCGTGCTGTTTACCAAGACTATGCTCTGCAAAGCGTTCGGATGTCCTGTTGAGGAACTGTTTGTCCATAGAAGCTCTGCAGTCCATCCTGGATCGTTTGTCTGGTTCAGGACCTGCGAACTTGTTATGTTGTACACGTTAGAGTATGCCTGTACTTTTGCGTACTGTATCGTGTAACCGTTCGTCACGTTCTTTACCTTCAGGAACAGCATATGCCCTGAGACGTTGAACTTTGTCAGGTTCGGCGCGTATATTGATGTTGTGTTTGTCGGGGTGTTCCCTCCATTATAATATATGTTCAGTATCGCAGGGCTTTTGCCTTGGGAGTTTGCCCTTCCGAGGTCAGCAAGCTGTACTGTGAAGTTGCCGAACTGGAAGCTCTTTCCAACATATAGTGTCTGTACCGGAGTCAATGCCTCTGCCAACTGTATCTTTCCTCCACTGACTGTTGTAGAAGAAGGCACCGTGCCTGACGTTGCGTTGCCGTCTGGGGCAAGGTATGACAAGATTGTCCAATTCTGGCCTAGCAGCGATATGTCAGCATTGTTGATGCCGTTCGAGCTAGTCTTCATTGTTATTGGGTTGTTGAAGGCTACCTGGTATGCTCCTGATGCGCTTGCGAGGTTGAACGTCTTTGTGTTCTGGTTGAATACTGGGAATCCGGTCAGCCACAGATATTCAGTCTCTCCGTTTACTCCATAGTTGTTTAGCAAAGATGGAAGCTGTGTTGAGCTTACCTGCAGTAGGTCGTCAACATTATTCGTAGAGTTGGAGAATGTGCTGTATGTCATTCCGCCTCCGTTGTATGATGCTGTTACGCTGCTCACTGATGGAGCTCCATATGCTACATACGGGCTAGGCAACGGATTTATGTCATTCGATACAGAGTTGTATGTATATGATGTACTCTGTGATATCTGTTGGCCGGTCTGCTGCTTTGTGTTGATTGGAGAACCGAGCTGTATAGCCTTGTTGAAGACCGATCCTATCAGCGCTGTGAAACCGTATGAGTTGGTTCCAAACGATGCGGATGAGCTCTCATTCAGCCAGACCTGTTGGTTTGACAGAGTCACTGATGCCGAAGGCACTGTCGCTCCAAGCACCTTTGCTGCCTGTGTTGCGTTGACGCTTGCCGTCACTGGTGTTGATACATACGCAAGGTTTCCTATTGCAGCTGCAATGCTTGCTGCTGCGACACCGTCGCTCGGCTGAGCTCCGTGACCAAGGACCACCTGCACTACAGGTGCGCCTGCGTTGTTGATTATCGGTACGTTCTGGAATGTTACAGGACCCGCGAACGCGATCCCAAGACCTAACAATGCTGCGCCTCCTGCGACAGCCGCTATTCTCTTCGCTTTTAGTCTATTCATACTACCATCTTTGCATTTAACGTTCATTTGTTAAATTACAATGAAATAAAAAGATAAGTATTTAAACCTTTCTTACTCGAATAAAATAGATTTTATATGTGTATTGCTATTGCGATAGTCTAGTTCTATGATTGACGAAGTTTTGCCTGTTGCCGCTTGCTTTTGTTTTCTTCGTTGAATCCAGCGCATATCCCCAACCTTTTATTAACTTTTCCGTTTATTACCTGTTGGTTCTGATGGAGATAAAAAGAAGCCAGGTCCTTTTCCTGATTGCTGTGGTCGCTGTCCTAGTATTGGGCGTGTATCTTAGGACGGGCCTTCTCAGGTTCCAGGGACTTTTCGAGCCTGACGGCTTCTTCCATTATAGTATAATAGAACAGACACTCGCGAACGGCCTTGCCGTTCCTAAGTTCTCTGCTTTCTCCGGTTTTCCTTCCCATAACCTAGTAACAGAGCCTCTCGGTCTCTATTATATGACAATAGTGCCTTATCTCCTTCTCGGAAAGAGCATTGGCGTGCTTCAGATAATGCGCCTCATCCCCATTCTCTTCGGAGTCCTTGATGCCATAGGGGCATTCTTCCTTGTGATGTACCTTTTCAGGGACAGGCTCCTCGGACTTATCGCGATGTTCATGGTTGCTGTCTCCAGCGGAGACATTGCTAGGACAGGCGCTACCGTTTACAGGGGGGACGGATTCATAACAATATTCATGATAGTGTCCCTTATCCTTCTCATAAAGGCATTCAGGGAGAAAAACCTTAGAGGCACAGCCCTTTTCGGCCTTGCGAGCTCCGCTGTCATAGGCATAGGAACGGTTGTATGGGGCGGCGCCCCATTCATGGTGTTTGTGTACATGATTGCTGTACTGCTTGTGGTCATCTACGCCTTCATAACAGCAGACACATTGCTTCTTGGAAAAGGTTTTGTTCTCTCTGCCGTAATACTTCTCGAGTATCTGATACAGCATTTCTGGATGTACATAGGCGGAATAAGAGGCAGCGAGGCGCTTTCCAGCCTTCACTTCTTCCTTTTCTATCTGCCGCTTGTTGCTGGCAGCTGGCTTGCCTTCTTTATAGTGCAGCACAGGGACCGGCTGCCTGGCTTCACTATGAACAGCTTAAGAAGGGCAGAGACAGTCCTTTCCATACTTATCATAGGGTTCGTCCTTGTCTTTGTCTTAGGAGGCAGCTACATCGGCAACATCGCGAGCGGCGGCGGCCTTGTCATCGCAGGGAACTCGCTCACTAAGTCCATACAGGAACTCCAGCCGCCCAGTCTCAACTTCATCTGGGGCAGTTTCGGGTTCCAGCTTCCTCTTGCTGTCCTTGGCATCCTTCTCTTCCTTTTCGCCTCTGAAAACGTACTTTCCGTAGAGAGCATCTTAAGGACAAGAAAGGAGAGCCATTTAATCGAAGCGCTAAAGGACGGCATACTTCCCGTAAAAAACGTCTTAAGGTCAGGAAAAATATCTATCGGCATGAGCGTCTCCTTCCTTGTGCTTCTCAGTTATATCCTCCTCACAGGATACCTCCAGGCAAACGCCATCCGCTTCAACTCCATAGTGGCCGTGCCAATCGCCATGTTCGCAGCTTACGCCGTATACGCGCTTTTGAAGATTTTCGAGAAGAGATACGGAAGCATCCCGAAAACTGGAGTCGCGCTCGTCGCGCTGCCTGTCTCAATCTATATGTTCGGCAGCATAATCGCGATACTTTTCGGAAAGCTTGGTTTCGGCATATACTTCAACATGATACCTGCGCTTATCATCGCCGCCATATTCGCGCTGATCGCCTCTTGGAGGTTCGGCAGGGGAAAACTCATTGTCTGCCTTTACATAGGGATTGTTGCGCTCATACTCTCCTACTCTGCCGTATTTGCGTATGTGCAGATGGTTACTGCAGGGCAGGCTGATGGGATAAACCCCTCCTTCCTCTCCGCGATGAGCTGGCTTGGAAACAACACTCCAGCCAATGCTACCGTCCTTGCAATCTGGCCCGACGGTTCTGTTATTGAGGGATGGGCGCACAGGCAGAGCTCGACAGACAGCGTCAACGGGCAGAACTCCGCCCTAATAAAAGGATTCGCCAGCTTTGTGTTTAACGACACTCCCGACACGCAGTATCTCACCAATACCACGCATATGCCCCAATATCTTGTGGCCAGATACTACTGGCTCAGCGAGTACGGAGGCATCCTCCTCGAATCAGGGATAAATAACACCCCAGGGATAAGAAACACCTCCGATTACGCCATATACCAGTTCCTGGGGGCAAGCGTTCTGCCCTCATCCACGCAGAACAGCATAAGCTACTACTTCGTAGGAAACGGCAATGACAATGCCACAATGGACATAACCAGCTCGAACGGCATAATAAGCGTGAATTCCTCCATACACAACAGCACTACCGGCGCACCGGTAGCGCACACCATCCTCTACAACGAAAATGCCTCGACTTATCAGGAGTTCAACTCCACCGGAAATAAGACTTATAACGGCACGCTCTTCGTCTCGTTCTACATCGACCAGCAAGGACATAGCACGATAACTCAGGCGTACATGATGGGACAGGCGCTTGCGAACAGCAACATGGTGAAGTTCCTCTTCCTGTGCGGCGCGTCCAGTTGCACTTACGGGAACAGCTCTGTAAGAGCAAAGCTCATATACCAGAATACCGACACGCGCATATTCAAGCTCAACTACAGCTGAACGCCTATAGAAGAAGACAAGGTCGAGAGTCAGCATAGCAGAATACAGCTGTCGCAAAGCCGGAGCTTCACGAAAAGATTATCCTAGCAGGTACAAGAATATAGAAATAGGCATTTTCACCTTATTGCCTTCTTTCAGCACGTCGGCATTCATTGTCAGCAGATATCCAGAATCGTTGTTCAGTTCGCCAAATTTGCCGGTACCAAGTAGGCATACCATTCCTATTTTTTGTTTTGGACATAAATATCTAATATATTTGCTTCTAAAGTCTTGTATTTGTTCCTAAAGTGAGATTAGGGGCACATTTTAGAGCAAAGCTCTTGAAAGTCTCACAACTGTTTTGAGGCAGAGAGAAGAGCCCCTATTGGCAAGCAGTGCCGCAATGCTTCTGGCTGTTTCAGGCGTGGGCGCGGTCTCTCCTCCACCCGTACACTCCAATCCCGATAGTTGCAAACAGCGCTGCGAAGCTCACGGCCCATGTAAGCCATGCATCGGTTTGTAGCGTGTAGTACAGCGTAACGGTATAGTTTCCTGTCTTGTTCATGTACCACGCATTCGCAAACCCGTTGACAAGTATGTGGTTGTTGCTGCTTACAGCTGTGCCGTTTGAGTAATAGGCACCCCAGAAAGGATCATAGGTTTCGCGGAAGATAAGGTAAAAAGGAGTTGTGGCATTATGTACATGGACGATTGCTTTCGCCGGATCTGGATATGAGAAGCTTATACTGGGCTTGGAGAATGATTGGACGGTATAAGCGCCAATCTTTCCAACAGGATTAAAACTACCTAACGCTGCAGGATCATAAACAGAGTAGTTCTGTATTGAAAAGCTGCTGTTGGCTATGTAGTAGTCAGTCTGATTTACGGTATTCGCAGGCAAAACCTTGACATTGGACGCGTATACAAGCGGAACATAATTAGTATTTACGTAAATGCTTGAATTTCCATATTCGCTGACTAATCTTATATCGTTAGAAGCGCCGAGATTATTAAGTATATCACTCTTCGAGAAACTTGTTACATAACAATATTCACATGGTGACTTATTTAAGGTATCCCCTTGCACTATTAAGTAATGAATTCCGAATATCCCGAGTTCGTTGGAGAAATCTATCTTGCTTAGGTTCCCACTACCAACTACTTGCGTCGCATTAAAGTATTGTTGTTTTGTTACCGGGAAGAATATTTCATTGTGGTTTGTATAACCTCCAGTATATATAGGGTATTTTATCAAAGTAGAATATATATTAGTGCCAAAGTACCAATTATCAAGCTGCCAAGCTATGGATGGCGGCAAAACACCAACTGAGAAGTATCCATTTTGCGAGTTTATATAATTTGAAATCTCAAAAACATGTGAAGGTATGCCCTGATAAACATTGGTCGATATCGGGATAATATCGAACATATAGACATATGCAAAAAGAACAGCAGCGAACAGGACGATTATTGTAATTGTATATAATCTTCTTTTTAGCGGGTTTTTGTGCAGAGCTGCATAGTCCATTAAGGATATGAAGCTTATGCCGGCAAATGAAGCTATAAGGAAGAGAAATATGTAGTGTAATGCGAAATAAGGGTATCTTAATGTTAACAGGTAGGGAATTTTCGACAGCATATAGTTAAACAGCATTCCGAATGGTTTGTATATTGTAGTTGAAAGCCCGAGAAAGAATAGATACAAAGTGATTAATGATAAAGAAATGTTTGCTTCTGATGTTTTTTTATTAGAAACTATGTAGAATATTACACCGGAGATACCTATTATTACAAGCAGAATTTGGAGCAGGTATTGAACTGGGTTAGGGTTAGATCCAAACCATGTTCCGAAGGCCGTAATAGAATCTTGAAAAGGGATTGCGTTAGCTTGTAGTGTGGTTTGTGAGCCAGTACTGAAGAATTGACTCCCCACTACTGAGTGTACAAAGAGGTATGTGGTTGCCAGGAGGTTTAAGTTAATAAGAAAACCGAGTAGGATAGCAATTGCAATATACTTAGCAATCTGTATTCTGTTACTTCTACTGATTAAAACTGTAATGACTGCGAATATCACCAAAAATGCGGTATTTTGAACTATGTCGCCAATATCGATGTATATCATTAGTCCGATAAATACGCTAAGACATGCACTATAAAGAGCAAGTTTGTTTTTATTGGGTAATTTACCAGTCTCCATATTAAACTGCCTAAGAAGCAGGAGCATAAATATCACAACGTATGGCAGAAAAATAATTGGAGCAGATATAATCTTCAAATAGGAAAAAAAGGCAAAAGAAGCAATTATGGCTGCTATAAGGCCGCCATAGAATGCATTCTTGCCGTTCTTTGTTTTAAATTCCGACACAAGCAAGAATATTCCAAATGCTCCGATCCAATAATATAACGATGTCGACAGTATATATCCATATTTAAGGCCTAGAATGTAAGACAGATCAAGCAGACCTAGTATAAAACCTAACGGCCCGGTTGTTGGAGTCATAAGTCCTGAATAGTTATTTAGCTGCCAAGTGAATAATGAATCGAAAAAGCTTAGGAGATTCGGTTTGTTAAGGATTTGGTCGCCGTGAAATGCATAACCAAAATGTAGATATAACGAGAAATTTAATATTATGGCGACTATTAGAAAGATGCCGACTATTGCTTTCATATTCCAGCTTTCGTATTCCATGCTAAACCCTACAAATGTATGTAATTTATTGTGTAAGATATAATAAATATAAACATTATTGATTACAGATTTAGATATGGCATAGGTATGTTTATGAAAAAAAACAAGGTACCCCAGAGAGTACTATTTTTATACTACGACCCGCATCCTTTCCATGCAAAAATGGCCAAATCCGTAGGTGCTATATTTTATGCAGCACCAAAACTTAAATCGGAGAGTAGCAACATGTTTACTGGTGGAATATCAATAATCAATGCCGTTATGAAGCTACCCAAAAACTTTGATATTTATTTGTGTGAGGGAACTTACTTAATACCTGCGATTGCCAAAAAATTGAGATTGATAAATAAAAATGCCAAGATAGTAAATATACTTGCTAGTCCACTCTTATATTACATTAAAACTGGACTAATAAAGGGACTAAGAAAAGAATTTGCAGTATACTTATTAAAAAACATTGATTTATTCGTATCGATAGGCGATATGGAAGATTACCTACTCAAAGAAAGTATGCCTTGTGCCAAAAGCATTATTTCTTATCCAAACATCGACAAAGAGAAATTTAAGAAACTCGGGAAAATCGTAACAAAATCTGCACTCCAATCTAAAAAAATCTTGGTTGTCGGGACACGTAGTGCTTATTACAAAGGCGTAGATTTGGCACTTGAAGCATTCAAAATAGTTAGGAAGGAGCACCCGGAGGCCACTCTTGATATTGTGGGCAAAATGTCGGATATCGGAACGTACATAAATAAAAACACTGACGGTATTATATGTAAAGGTCATGTAGATAATTTGCTAAACTACATGGGAAATTATGCGCTTTGCGTACATATGGGAAGAGGAGACACATTTCCGGTAAGCACTATAGAAGCAATGTCTATCGGATTACCAACAATCGTTTCTCAGTTTACTGGTACAAAGAAAATAGTTTCCAGCGTTAATAAAAATATGATAATTCCGTTAGATTCAGAAATTTTAGCAGAAAAAATATCGTGGTATTTTAATCTTAGTGGAGCAAGAAAAAGAAATATATCCAATAAAGTTAGAAAGGCAACAATCGAGTTTAATAAAAAAGACTACGTATTGGAATTTCACAAAAACTTTTATAAGGCGTTAAAATTATGAGCATAAACGTAGCGCTATTAAGCATGAGGAAGCTAGAAATTAGGGGACAGGGTATACCAAAGTACATTAATGAATTATATAATAATGCCAAAAAAATCGGAGCTGGATACGGGGTGCATATGGAGAAACTTTACCCCGATAAGTATTATAAAATACTCGGAGATGCACTTTCATTTGAACTTGATACGATAATAAATAGAAAGAACTGGGAAAACTTTGACATAATTCACTTGCCAAACGGGTTTTTCAGAGCGCACCGCATCCCAGAAGATAAAAAATATATTGTGACAATACACGATGTCAAACCGATATCTGTTAAAACTAATAATGTGCGCTACCTAATAAAAGACAGAATTTGGAGATTAGTTGCATTTCAAAGGAATATGATTCATAACACCAAACTTGCGAACTTAGTGATAGTAGACTCCACACAAACCAAAGATGAGGTATTGAGTTTGGGGAAAGATAGAAAATATGTGAAAGTAGTAAATCTCGGGATCGATAAGAGATTCGCAACAGGCGATATGGATGTGTCAAACCACAAGATTTATACAGTAGGTTATATAGGATCCTTTGCTACCAATAAAAATGTTGGGTTTGCTATTAGATCAATGAAGTCAGTCGATAAGAATACAGGGATTAGATTTAATGTCTGGGGTGCAAAAACATATGATTATGCCTATCTGAAATCGTTGTCAGAGTTTAATTCACAAGTAATATTTAACGGTTTTGCACCAGAAAATAATTTAGTAAAAATATACGATTCGTTTGATGTTTTCGTATTTCCTAGCTTGTATGAAGGATTTGGTCTTCCAATTCTCGAAGCCCAAGCGCGCGGACTCCCGGTAATAATCTATAAATATGGGAAGATTCCAAAAGAAGTGAGAAAGTACTGCCTTGAAGCGGAAAGCTCGGAGCACATGGCGCAGATAATAGAAGGCTTAAAGGAAAACGGCTATAATGAGAAGCTAAGGAAGAAAGCGACAGAATATGCTAGAAGTTTCACATGGGAAAAAACTGCAAAAGAAACCTTAAAATTGTATAAAAAAGTTCATGAAGGATTGTTTGCATGAAGATTGCAGTGGTCAGCCATACACCAATATACACAAACGCTAGTGGATATGAGATTTTGCTGGCTTCCGTTGCAAAAATTTTCCTAAACAGGAAACATGATGTGAAGGTGTTCAGCCTAGGTAGAGAAAACAAAATGATTATGCAAGGGACTTACAAAGAGAGAATAATAAAAAGCTCGAGGATGGCGGAATCTGGCTTAGGCGCAAGAAGAATCTATGAGTTTCTTGTACTGAGAGGATTTGGCTATAGGCCTAGTGTCAAGAAGCTTAACCGGAACAAGACGCTACTTTCAGTACTTGAAGATTTCGGACCCGATTTAATATTCATTGGAGAATCAACACTCATCGATCTTCTTGAAAAATATAAAAAGATGCATAAAAATGTAAGGATTATAACGCATTCTGATTCATTTTCGATAATAGAAAACAGTTTCAGTTTTATAAACCAGCCATACAGAAGCTCCGCTATTGCAGTACAATTCGAGAAACACGCAAAGAAATTCATAAAGAAGGCATATTTCAATTACCATATCGGTCAATTTCAAAAAATGCTAATGCTCTGCAATACCATAATGGTGCCGAGCGTAGGAGATAAAAAGGAGATTGAGGGGAGATTCAGGGCTTACTCAAAAAAGATTGTTGTTCTCCCTCTTGTTTGGTTAAACCGAAGAGAGACAAAGAACGGAGCTAGAAAGGTTCCGGTTGTGAAGAAAATAAAGAGAGTGCTTTTCCTTGGGGCGTACAACTACGGGCCAAACAGGGAGGCCATAGACGTAATAAGACAGTACATTGCACCAAAGCTTCCAGAAATGGAATTTATTATACAAGGAAAAGGCTGCCCCAAAAACAAGGAGGAAAATATCGATTATGTTGGAGAGTACAGCCTTGATAAATTAGACAAACTGATAGAAAGCTGTGATGCATGCATAGCTCCAATGATACAGCATACTACAATAAAAACAAAAATGTTGGAGTATTTCCTTTCGGGCAAACCAATAGTCGGTACAGCAGAAGCTTTTTATGGCTATCCAGTAAAAAACAAAATTAATGTTATGATTGAAGACAATCCCGAAAAACTGTATATGTGTTTCAAGGAATTAAATAGAAACCCCAGACTTATTGCAAAGATACAAAAGAACATGAGGACAATAGTGGAATATACAAATTCAGAAAGAATTGCATCTAAATTGATAAAAATATCAGAAACATATATAAGTATTATAAAGTTAGTGAAAAAATGAAAGTACTGATTGTGGGACGTGCCAGTGAATTCAATAAAGCTACGGGATCAGGCATACCGAGATATATGGCTGAGCTATATACAAATATTAAAAAAATTAAGCCGAAAAGCATAGAAAAACGTGCGTATTTTTCTATGCCGTATGTCAGTAAACATTTTCCATTTACAAACAATTTCTCATTTATGCTACTCACCATGTTTACAAATTTTGCTGGATATGATTTAATACACAATCTAGATCCTAGTAATATGATTTTTAATTATAATGTTAGGAATGTTTCACTTGTAACTACGGTACACGATTTTATCCCTATTTTAAATATAAAAAAAGAGGTCGGTACTTTTGAGAATAACGCGAATAAAGTTAAGGCTTTGTTACTGAAATTAAACCTTGATTTAAATAATTACATGACTGCACTCGGGATGTATAATGCCTTACGGATTTCTAGTGGATTGATTGCAAATTCTTCTCAGACCAAGAACGAAGCTCGCGAACTAGGTTATAAAAAAAGAATCTACACCATAAATTTAGGTTTAGATGCGAGGTTTATGTCAGAATTAACACAGCAAAATCGCAATAAATTTAAAGTTGGTTATATAGGTGGACTAAATTATAGAAAGAACATACAGTTAGTTCTAAAAGCCTGGAAATTACTAAATAATAAGCATAATATGGAATTAGAAATTTGGGGAAATAGAACTGTAGAATCAAATATAATGTTTGAGCACTATAAGTCCGATAGTTCTATTTTATTCAAAGGCTTTGCAGCTGAGAGAGATTTAGTGCAAATATATGATTCATTTAATATATTTGTATTCCCGAGTTTGTATGAAGGGTTTGGATTACCGATTTTAGAAGCGCAATCTAGAGGTTTACCTGTAATAATATATAAAGACGGTAAAATTACAAAAGAGGTAAGAAAATATTGCATAGAAGCGGAAGATGAAGAGCATATGACCCAAATAATCGAAAACATTAAAGAAAATGGATACAATGAAAAAAAGAAGAAAAAAGCAACAGAATATGCAAGAAGTTTTACATGGGAAAAGACTGCAAAAGAAACAATTAGAGCTTATCAGAAAATTTTAACTTTATAAGTGACTTCCGATGGTATATTACAAAGGATATAATGAAAAGGTATCTTTTAAAACGAGATTTAAGAATGCAATTAAACAAAAGAGATTTGTAAAATCTATTATTTCTTTCGTAAAGCAAGATATTTTTGTGCCTTATATAAAGTACTATTTAATAAAATTTAACCATACTCTGTTTGGCAATTCATTTTTGGTAGGAAACAATGAATATAATTACCTACTTAAACGGCATACGTATATCGATAATGAGAGAATAATAGAAATACCGTATGCCCTTTCATTTGTCTTGAAACATAATGCAGAAGATACTCTTGAGGTAGGAAATGTGTTGGGTGGGTACTACGACCTAAAGCATGATGTACTTGACAAATATGAAATTGCCTCAAATGTTATAAACAAGGATGTTGTTAAGTTTAATAACGGTAAGAAGTATGATCTTATAGTTAGTATTTCAACTCTTGAACATGTTGGTTGGGATGAACCAAAAAGAGAAAAAACAAAGATACTAAAGGCACTTGATAACCTCAAGTCTCTTTTGACAAAGAACGGAATACTTCTTTTTACTGTGCCGTTAGGATACAACAAATATCTTGATGCTCTTCTGAATGAAAACAAAATAAAATTGTCGGAGGCATATTTCCTAAAAAGAATAAGCACCAACAATAGGTGGATCGAAACCACGTGGAATGAAGTAAAAAATACTAAATATGGAGAACCTTTTGAGGCTGCCAACGCCATAATGATTGGAATAATAAGACGATAAATATATAAATAGAGATTGTTAATCGTAAGAGTAAGATTGTTGTGGCAAAATGTGCCATTCGGCGACAAGCATCAGAAAACCGCAAAACGTGCGAAAATCTTGTCTCGAAGCCGTAAGATTCTTGGGCTGTTACTGTTAATCAGTTATGTTTGTGGGGTGCTTCGATGGGAAGCAAATTAATAAGCGAGAATATTGTTTGCAGGGTGTGCGGCGCGAGCAAATTAGCAAACATACTGTCTCTAGGCGAACAATGTGTAACAAACTTTGTTGATAATACATCAGCAGATGTAAACAAAGCACCCCTTGATCTTGTGTTATGCGATCCTGAAAATAGGGGTTGTGGCTTACTGCAATTAAAACATACATTTGACCATGATGTTCTTTACAGGAAGTATTGGTATAGGTCTGGAATGAGCACAACAATGAAAAAAGCTCTTGCTGACATCACAGATGCTGCTGAAAAGACAT
>JAKAWS010000010.1 GCA_021816885.1 Microcaldota archaeon | reverse complement strand
AGAATAAGGAGGAAATGAAGAAACTGAGCTCCTGTCGTCTAGCTCGGTCAAGGACGCGGCCCTCTCAAGGCCGAAACTCGGGTCCAAATCCCGACAGGAGCACTTTTTTGTGGAGTTATATGTGTTGATGCAAGAAAACCGCGACTTTTAAGTCGTGGATGAATTGCACTAGGTGTGTATGTTAAGCATGTCAAGTGGCAGACATTTACTATACAGAGTTTGACCGGGCTGATAGGTATTTATATGTATATGCATATATATAAGATATGGCGAAAGTAATAGCAGTCTCGGATGAGGTCTATTTGCTTTTAAAGAGAGCGAAGAGGCCAGACGAGAGCTTTTCTAAAGTGATAAAAAGAAGCATTGAAGGCACATCCAAGCTTTCCGATATTGTCGGAAGCAAGACGATTAGTACAGAGGACTGGAAGAAAGTAAAGGCTGAGATAAAGAAGACGGAAGCCGTAACCATATCCAAATTAACCGGATGATTTCTTGATACTTTTCGATACGGACTTTTTGATAGATTTGGTCAACGGGCAAACCGGATCAGCGAATATCGCAACTGAACTAGATAAAATCGGGGAACAACCCGCACTTTCAGTCATATCTATTCACGAATATTTGCTTGGTGTATACCTTACATATAACGGAAAGGATAATCTTAAGGATAAGCTTGAATCTGCGAACAGGGACTTAAGTAAATTTAAAGCAATTCCATTTACCGAGGATATAGCAAATGTTAGTTCTAAAATCCAGGCAGAAGTCACTAAAAAAGGAAAACCTATCGGAATAAATGACATTTATATTGGTGCCACAGCATTATATTATAACATAAAACTAGTGAGCAGAAATAAGAAGCATTTCGTACAAATTTCCGGTTTGGATCTAAAGACGTATTAAATATTAAACATCCCGATGCGAAAAACTAAACTATGGCAAAGGCCAAAGATGGCGAACAGAGTGAAACAATCAAAGCATAAACCGGGCTGTACACACACATTGTATCCCCTATCGGTGTTAATCCTAATGGCATCAATCGCCATACTAGCTAATGCAATGCCGTCAAACAGTCCGACAAACTCGTTTATAATAAGCATAAACTCCAGTAGTGGCGGTGCGATAAATTTTAATGGGCTTACAATAAACACCACGGCAAAGGAAGCTGTTTTGCCAGGCAATTATCCAATAAAAGCGATTCCTGAGCAAAACTTCACATTTGGCGGATGGACTGACGCTGGAATTTACATATCCAACAAATCCTCCGAGAATACTACTGCAGATATAAATGGCAACGGAACGATATCGGCGCTGTTCAATCCTGAGATTTACACAACATTTAGCGAAAGCGCATTGCCGAATAACGCGCCATGGTCAGTAGAAGTGGCCAACACAACCACCAACGCGATTGCGGGAAACAGCATCGAGTTCCTGCTCCCAAACAGTATATACAACTACTCGGTACAAAACGTAGTCTTTGGCAACGAGATTTTTACTCCATATAACAGCATAGGCAATGTCACGGCCGGCACGGCACGGAACACGGTATTCTATCTGAATAACGGAAACACAGTTTCCCCGAACACGGCATCGAACAAAACCTATAATACATCAAATTCTATCACTACCTCTACTACATCTTCAAGCACCTCGACTTCTTCTCCGACGACATCTATACCTCAAATAAATCATATTTCATCATCTCCTACTATAATCACTACCACCAGCGTAGACGCAGTAAGCCGCCTCTTACGGAGCAACGGCGTTCCATCGGATTTTGTATTTATAACAAACAGCAGTATTTCTGCTACAGACATAAACGGCACGATAGCGAATATCATCGCACCAGTGCAACTGAATTATTCAGAGATGAGCAATCTGACCTCGCTTAATCAAAGCCAGCTGGCAAACACAATGAAATTGATAGGCAACCAAGCGCATGTTTTCAATAAAACGATAACTTTACCTTATGGCATGGTAATGCAGAACTCCAGCTATGTAAAGGCCGGGCGCAAGCTCAATTACATTGCATATAACACACACGGCATCGCAACCCTCTATAAGGTAAGCATAGAAAAAGCGGTCCCTCGCCTTACAATAACGGCCAACGGCGCAACAATTTCAACCCCCAACGTCACATCTAAAATCTACATTCCAATAATGTTAGGCCAAACGTCATATAAAATAACATTATCATTGGAAAGCTCACTGATAAGTGGAAACCCGGCAAACTACAGTTATAATATAATTTTCTCGAATAACACTGCAATCAACGGCAGCATCAACAGCAGTAATGTGTCCTATTCCAAGGTCTTCACGCTTCATTCAAACGAAACCGCAAAGATAATTTTTGATGTGAGCGGCAACGCAAATTATACTGCAGAAGACCCGGGTGCTTTAGTAATACCTGCTCAAATAGAGTACTATGTGCCGATAACGCTATCTAACAGTCAAACTGCCCCTACCCCGTCCCCATTTCAAGAAATGCTGTCCGTAAATAGCCTTTCTTATAACTCTTATGAGACGAACAGCCTAAATAATATAGAATTTTTCTATGCGGACGGCAATGTCATACCAAGTTGGATGGAAGGCAGTGCAAGCAACACTCTATTAAACACAGTTGCGAATTCGCCAAACTTGTACACATCCACAAACACCATCTATTGGCTTAATATCTCTAATGGCATACCTGCAAGCAATAGTATAACTATCTACATGGGTTTTGCGCCAACTTCACAGAACCTATTAAATAACATAAATGTCGGGGAAGCACCGCAACTCAGTGCCACATACGCACAATACGATGACGGGCCTACAGTGTTCGATTATTATAACGTTAACCCTGCAAGCACTGCGGGCTGGGCAGTTGTAGGATCCGCCGGCCAAACTCCAACCGCGCCATCCGGGAGTGGTTATTCAACTACAAACGCGCTTTATGCAAACTCCGCCAATGGTGACTACCTTGACACCTCGGTCCCTTCATTAACTGTAAACGAGATAATAAGCTTTGATGTTCGGACATCCGGACTCGGCAACCTGTTCTTCCTTACGAGTTCAGGCGGTGCTGGTCAGATGGGGAGGCTTGATGGCAGGGGTGGAGGGGATTACTCAGGTCTAGCTGGCACCTCCTCTTGGACATCGTGGTCGGGTCCTGCTTCTGGGTTGAGCGAGACGACAAACACTTGGTACAAATACGATATAATGATAGCTGGCAGTACGACAACCTCGTACATAGGTCCTTCAAACAATCTGCTCGGCGCGTTTGGCACTCTCGCAAACACATATACTGCGACAAATGATGGAAATTACATAGGTTTAGTCGGTGATGCGCTCGGAGGACAGTTTGTAACATACTGGAATAGCATGATAATAAGGGCGCTGCCGCCGAATGACATAATGCCAGGCTCCTCTTTCGGCTCTGTTGCTTCCTCACTTTCTCCTCTGCTGCTGATTCAGACAAACCCTACGGTATATGGAAATACTGATAGCATAACAGCCACGGCCCACAGTAGCAGTGACAGTATAGAAATACTCAAAAACGGCACTGTAATAGCCGGCCCTACTGCCAATACTATAAGTTATACGGTATGTGATACAACTCCGTCTTTGGGTAGTTGTTGGATCCCTGGCAACTACATTATAACCGCAACAGACATAACCAGCGGGTTGTCAACCAACGGTATTCTGAGAATAAACAAAGCCCTTCCTGTTCTGACGCTGTCAAGTCCTAATGTGGTCTTCTCCGGAACCAGCACCAATATCAATTATGGCATATCTACCGTAGGAAATCAACTGGCCGCCAGCCTGCAAGTTAACGGTGCTATAGTCTCTAGCACATCGACAAACAGTGTTTACAGCGTGAACCCGAACAATGGGATTTATACTATACAGGCGAATACCATAGGGAACTCCAACTATACTTCGGCTAACGTAATAACAAAGTTCTGTGCCATGCCTGCGCCCAGCGCGTTCCCGGTCAATGTAATTTACTATGCACCTATCTGTATCTCGAATAACCAGTCCGCTGCCGCCCCGGTCCAATTCCAGCAGATGATAAACATAACAGAAAGCACATACTCCACTTATCTTACATATAACGGGAACATTGCAGACTTCGAGGTGTTTAATGCAATAGGTGCAGTCCAACCGGCATGGATAGAAAAGAACCAATCAGGCAAACTTGTGATCTGGGCAAAAATCGCTAACGGGGTAGAGGCAAATTCCATAAGCCCCCTTTATCTGGGATTCGCAAATACTGTGACCAATCTTCTCTCCGCGTCAGGAACAACCGGTATCGGAGAGGCCCCTGCCATTACCTCAACATACGGCCAATACGATGACGGCACAAGCGTATTCGGTAACTACTTCAGCGGCAACTCGGTTACAGGTTGGACAGTGGCAGGCACTGCGGGGCAGACAGTGTCAGCGCCATCCGGGCCACCCGGCTCGCCTTTTGGTACGCACGCTTTCTATGCAGACGGTGCAAACGGAGATTATCTAGATACTATTGCCGGCAATCAAACAGCAAACATGATTATAGAATATTATACGTATACGGCAAATTTAGATGACCTATTTTTCCTTGCCAATTCAGCTGGTTCTGGACAGATAGGAAGAGTCGGCAACGGTAATGGTTGGTATGGCATCGCGTCGGCAGCTTCATGGACCAGCTGGTCTGCGCCGCCAGATACTGGACTTTGGTCAAATAAATGGCTACTTTTATCAATAGTCGTAAACAGCGGCAGTGCGCAGATGTCTGTCTCAGTTGTGCCAGGCATATACGGAAGCGAGATAGGTCAAAATGCATCCAACATATATACAGTAAGCAACAAAGGCAACTACATAGGGCTCGTAGGGGATGCGGCCAGCGGTATACAGTACTGGAACGGTGTAATAATAAGGGAGCTTCCGCCGAACGGCGTAATGCCTTCAAACTTTTTTGGTAGTGTATACTCGGCAATCACTCCTGCATGCCTGATTTCCTTAAATCCAAGCACCATAAACTTCGGTTTGATAAATCCCGGAACAAGTTCACTCACAAATAATCAGATTGTCGACACAAACTCAGGGAGCGCATCTGCATACATGTACGTATACGGCGGGAATTGGATATCAGGCCCATCCAGCTTCGGAGTAAGCAATACGTCTTGGTCCCCATCTTCAGGTATTACATATGCTGCTGCTAGCAAACTAGGACCTACCGCGGCAAACACATTGATAAGCGTGGCATCCAGCTCCTCCAACTCGATATACTTCGGGCTTAATATCCCTGCAGCGCAATCAGCCGGTACATACAACCAGATAATAACTATAGAGAACAGCTGCTGAGTCTTGAACGCCGCCCAATCATTACCTGTTGTCGCCCGTGCCCTTTATCATTCCCCTCTCGGCTCTATCTCTAAGCTTCCTTATGTTTCTGGAAGCTACGAGCGCCAATGGCGAATCGCTGTTCTTGGCAACCAATCTAGAGAGTTCTGATAGATACCACATAACATCCCCAAGCTCATCTATTATCTCTTCGAGATTTATCTCTTTGTCCCCTCTTATTATCTTCTTTACCTTGTTTGCTACCTCTCCCGCTTCTCCTGCTAGACCTAAGGCCAGGTATTCAATCGCCTTGTCTTCTGGGTAAATCGCTGTTTTATGCGCCTCTGCCGCATAATCGCTAAAACTCTTTATCTGAGATTCTTCCATGATGTCACCATTATCGTTATTGCTTTTATGAATGTGTGTCGGACCTTGCGTCGCAGAAACCCCGCGCCACTATCAGCATCATCGCTGCTATTACAAATATGGTTCTGTCCGGCTATAGGAGTGACAGGTATCGAATCAGGGAAGAAACTCTTCATCCTGTTCCTGCTCCTTTCTACATTCTTTCTATACTAACGCCAAACGGCAGTAACCTAACCATTCATCTGAGTTTTATTCTCTCCTGTTGCGCCGGCAGCAAAGATAGCCCTTCTTCGAACTTTTCTATAAGCGAATTTGTCTTTATATAACCTCTGTCCTTCAGGTGTCTCATATTTATGTAGGTGTCAGTGGCGGTAAGCACCTTTCCGGGTTCTTTGGGATCGTAATATACGGAGAGAATGGAGAAGCCCCTGAGTGATTCGCTCACAGGTATGCCGATTGTCTGCGGGAAGCCTGAGTTCCCCTGCATCTGGGCCCCTGTAAACACTACCTTTCCTCCGCCTGTCGCCAATTCATGAATATGCCTGTCCCCTCCGATCGCCAGCCCCTCCCCCATGCCGAGATCGCCTATTATCTGCTCTGGTACTACTCTATGCGAGAAAAGGACCGGCAGATCACCTATGACTATATCTCCATGTCCATAATCTCCGCCGTAGACCCGTTTTACGGCATTGCGCTTCTCCTCTGGCACAGACTGCTCTATGCTTCTGAATAGCAGTCCTGATTCAGTCACATCCTTTCTAATGTAGCTCTTGTTAACATGGTTGCCGTCCGCAACCACTACAGCTGAGACCCTGCGGTCATCAAGCAGTTGTCTCACTCCATCCACAAATGTTTCTGCCTGTGCGTTCGTGTTAGCCTTAGGTGTCTTGTAATAGAGCCATGCCGCATACCTTTCCAGATTCTTTTTGTATGTCTCAGTGCCTGCAGATATCCCTCTCTCTTCCATGAACCTCTTGAATCTTGCTATGTTCGTCGGGTCATTGTCAAGATGCACCTCATTCTTATGGTCTCTGAGATTGCCCTCGATATTGTCCCCCATAAGGCTGAGCACAAACCCATCCTTGACGTTGTCATTTATGTATGAGACAGCCGCATTGAGCAAAAGCTCGTTCGGATAGCCAGTGCCCGGACTGCCTACATGCACATCAGTAAGCACTACAAAATTCTTCCTCTCTATTTCTCTTCCGGAATCAGACGGTACAAGATATTTAGAGAAGAATTCGAGTGCATTCTTGTTCACAAGTGCAGATCCGCCATCGAATCGGTGTGACCTTACCATCCCTCCTAGTGCCTTCCTTTCAGCGCTGTTTTTTATGCCGAGGTCCTCAACCATCCTCGAGAATAGGCGTTTGTTTGTAATCTCCCTGGGTAATTTGTTGCTTAGCTGTATCCTGTCCTTCTTATCAAGCTGCGTAGGAGAGCTCTCATAGGTGCCTGCCCTCTCTATCATCTTGGCAAGAACCAGCAACTGGCTCTCCTTCTCCAAATCAGCGATTCTGCGAAGCATGTCTTCCGAGAAGAAGGTGTGCTTTATCTTGTTTCCCTGTACTTCTATCTCATCGAATCCCGATCCAAGGGAGCCTTTCCCTTTTGTTAATATCTCGGTAAACCATGTCTTCAGCCTTGCATTCCAAGCGTCTACTATCTTCGCAGAGTTGACACATGGCGGCGAAGAAAGCTGATAACAGAACTGTTCGCTCTGGTCATATTTCGGTACGTAAGTGGAGAGTCCTAGCGGGGAACCAGAGGTTATCATTATGTCTGCATTGGAAGATACCGTCCTAAGTGCCCAATTTATCGAACCCACTCCTTTATTCGGGCTCTTTAGGAACATATGGGACGTGTTCGAAGGTTTATTGCTCAAGAAAAGCCTGAGCCCATTCAGTTCAACCGCAGCGCAATTTTCTCCAATTATATCTATGCTTAACCTGCGCCCAAAAACATCCCTGATTCTGCTTCTCACTACCTTACATGCAAGCTCGTATGAGATTTTAGACCTTGTAGGGGTGCCAGGTATATTGTTAGTAAAGCGGTAACCACGCTCCAGGCGGTTGTCATGCTTTCTCTCTTCGCCTGCTTTTTCTCTTGTTATTATCTCATTAGAGAGCTTTGTCAGGAGATTTCCTATCTCCTTGGACTTCTTCTCGAGTTTCTTTACGGTCTTATGCGATTTGGGCTTCCCGCCTTCAGCCTTTATCTTCGCGATTATCTTCTCAAGTTCAGTCTCATAGTTTTTGGCAAGATCTACAGCATCCTCCTTCCTGTATCTTGCGATGACTTCAAACAGCTCATGGTCCAAACAGTCCCCTACCTTTTCCATCAGATACTTGAGGTTATGGCTTCCGTCTATTATCCATGCTTTCACAAATCCGGAATACAGGTTCTTTATGTCTCTATTGTCGTCTAACTCACTTATCTTCTGTTCTTCTTTTTCCCTCAGTTTTGAAATATCGACAGTGAGCTTGTCAACGGCTTTAGACTTCCATCTCTTGCTTTTAAGGACCTCAACTGCCTTTTCCTTCTCTGATATCTGTAGCCTAAGGCTTTCGGTCTTTTTCTCCAATTCGGATAGCATCTGTATGTACCTCTGCCGCATGATGAATATGTGCCTAGGGTCGTAGTTGTAGGAGCTGTTTAGGATATCATATTCCCTATCTATATTCATAAGGTCGCTATGTCCCATTATATAGGCTATTTTTGTCTTAGCGCCTTTCTCTCTTATGACATCAGATATTCTGCTAAGGTGGGGTTTCATCATTACAGAAGCTTCGTCGATGTTCTCGACCAGATCTGATATTATTAGGCTGCGTTGTCTTCCTTGCTTGGATATGAACTTTGGTATTTCCGGAAGTACCTCTCCATGGAAGACGATGAGGTCGGGATATTTCCCACCAGGTATCCTGTCTTTTAGCATGCGGTATATGCCGAGAAGATTATCTCTTCCAAAGTAGCTGGTCCCTCCTCCAAGTTCCCCTACTGACCAGATTCTCGCATGCCTTTCGTCGAGGGCAGGTTCTGGCACCTCTGTGTCGTTCTTCCTAATTCCAACAAATTGCCTTCCCATTGAACCAGGTTAAAAATATACATCCTTTAGTCCGGATATCCTTTAACTATAAGATATATATTGATTTTCATTAAAAACCGAGCAAATAATCAAAGAAAGCCCGTTCAACGAGTATGTTGTCTAGATTCAATCAGAGATTTCACTTACGGCAGCCGAATCACAAAATCGGGCAAAGATAACAGGAACTTTGCTGGTCTGCGTTATGTATCAATAGCTTCTTCTCCTGTTCTGGTGCCAATGTCCGCCACCAGAACTGCGCTCCCGATGACCGTGCTCCGGCCGTTGCCTGCTGCTGCTACCGAAACGTCCCTCGCGGCCTCCACCGAATCCCCTACTGCTTCTCAACTCTACCCTTACACCCTCATATTTCTTGGTGTCTAAGAATATCTTTTCCATCTTTATTCTCGCCTCGAACTCTATGTCTTTGACTATTCCAATCTGGTCGTTTGATATTATCGAGAATGCACGTCCGTCCTTTCCCATTCTGGCAGATCTTCCTACCCTATGTACATATACGTAAGGACTGTCCGGTATGTCAAAGTTGATTATATCTGTTATATCGCTTATGTCAAGCCCCCTGGCAGCAACGTTTGTCGCAATCAGGAACCTGCTTCCTTGTCTGAAACTGCTCATAGACTTACTTCTTTTTGCCTGGGTAAGCCCGCCATGAAGAAGTATCGCATCCTGATTCTGTTCAAGAAGGAAGGAGTGGAGGATGTCGGCCTCCCTTTTTGTCTGAAGGAAGATGATTGCCTTTTTTGGTTTGTACTCGTCTATATAAGCAAGCAGCATATGGAACTTCTGTGTGCCTCTTGCGATGCTGTACATGTGTTTTATGCTCTTTACCGTTATCTCGCCGCTGTCTCCCACAGATATCATCTGATGGTTCTTCATCTTCCTCTTTGATATCTCGAGTATGTCTTTAGGCATGGTCGCCGAGAGCATGATAGTCTGTTTTTCACTCGGGGTACGGTCCATTATATACTCTATATCCTCTACGAAACCCATATCGAGCATAATGTCTACTTCGTCTATAATGAGGTGCTCTACCGTTCCCAGCTTGAGAGCACCGCGTTCGATAAGGTCGATAATACGCCCAGGTGTGCCGATTATTATGTCTGCGCCCCTCCTAAGCGTGTCTATCTGCATGTTTATAGAAGCGCCGCCATAGATGGTAGCGACCCGTCTTCGGTCTGTTATCCTGGATGCGACTCCGGCTATCTGGACAGCAAGTTCCCTGGTGGGCGCTAGTACGAGTATATGTGGCTGCCTGTATTCATGATGCTTGGATGTCAGCTGTATGCCTGGAGCAAGAAAGGCTATCGTCTTCCCAGTACCTGTTTTGGCCCTAACAATGACATCCTTTCCAGTAAGTATGACTGGTATAGATTCGCGCTGAACGTCAGTCGGTTCTACAACATTTATCCTTCGTAGAGCATCTGCTATGCCCTTGCTAATTCCTAATTCTTCAAAACTCAATATAACACCGTAGCAAAACGAGATTACCTTTTTCAGATATGGAGTATAAGTTATAAAGACCTTTGGTTTTGTTGGAAAAAGAACAACTGCATTCCAAGCTAGCTAAATTCAGCACGCGCGACTTTGATTGCGCATCGTTTGGTATTTTAGCATTCTTTTTGCGATATTGGTAATTCATATTCGCACCATTACGTTCATCTCACGGATGTATATAAACCCGATGAGATTTGAACACGGCCTCTCGATTATCAGTCGACCTTTGTCGACGCGTGTTATCATTTTTCATAGCAACCCCTATTAAACTCAATTGCTTGCAATCGAACCTGTTGGTTACAGTAATATTCAGCTCATAATACACCAAGCTTTTTGAATCAAAGCTCAAAAAGCTAAGTTATTATATTTGCCAGTAAGATAGTAATCGCATGGGGGACTTTTTCTCTAATGTGCTAGCATATAAATTCAGGTCTAGCTGGTGGAAACTCACAAAGGAAAGCAGAATCAAAGTTATTGATGACCTCAAAACCATATTGAAGGAAACTCACGAGAAGAATAACCAAGATATTAAAGCTGAGATATATTCATCGCTAAGACCTGACTCAAATCTGATATTCTGGCTGCTGCTGAAAGATTCCACTGACTTGAACGAGACGCGGGCCAGATTGGGAAAAGTTTTTGGTTCTTATGCATCATTAAAATACGGGTTTCTATCAGTGTACGAAGCAAATAAGCTGAAAGATAGCTCAGGTAAAGAGTATTTTGTCTCATATCCGATAAGCAAGAGCCCGGAATGGTACCTTCTGCCAAAGGAAAAACGCACAGGGATCATGGCCGAGCACATAAGGCTTGCAACAAGCGATGTAAACAACAAAGGAATAAATTCATACACAACAACGTCCTTTGGTATAGATGATAACGAGTTTGTAGTGCTATACGAACTTAATTCGATTCCGGAGTGGGTAGCAGTAACCACAAACCTACGTGAAGCCGAAGCCAGAAAATGGATAACTAACGAAAAGCCTATATTAGTCGGAAGCAAAAGCAATTTCAAGGAATTCTTGATATAATAATGGTGGTAATATGATAAATGTAGGACTGTACTATAATGTCAAAGCAGGACATGAGGCGGAGTTTGAAAAGACCTTTACGGGTGTTGTCGAAACTCTGAAAAACGCAAAAGTGGGAATAAGAGATGCTAAATTGTACAGGGAAATTGGAAAAAGTGAGTACCTTATATACACCGAATGGGAGAGCATGGATGTATTTAAGGCATTTATACAGAGCAAGGCGTTCAGCGACACTACCAGCTACGGAAAATCTATAATAGAGGGTAGGCCTTACCACAGGGTATTTGCGGATATTAATGAAAAACCGGGATAGTATGAAAGGAGTGCTGCTGATGACCTACGGAACTCCGAGCTCCATGGACAATGTGGTAGCGTATTATACCGATATAATGGGAGGAAAAAGGCCAACAGAGGATCAAATAAAAGTTCTGGTTAAAAAATATGAAGTCATAGGCGGCACTTCTCCACTATGCAGAATAACTGAAGATCAAGCAAAGGGATTGCAGGAGGTTCTAGAGAAGGAAAATTCTGATATTAGGGTGTATTTTGGAATGAAGCATTCCAAACCGTTCCTCAAAGATGCGGTATTGAAGAGTGCAAAGGATGGAATAAGAGAACTTGTATGCATAGCGCTGGCCCCTCATTATTCTATAACAGGGATTGGCGGATACGAAAGCAGAGTAAATGAAGCTAACGCTTCAATATCCAACAAGGTCAATATAAAATTTGTCAAGGAATGGCATATGAATCCAAATCTGATTGCTTTGTGGAGCAAAAACATAACTGAAATCCTCAAAAGCACAGAAAAACCATTTGTGGTTTTTTCCGCGCATAGCTTACCAGAAAAAATAGAAGACAAAGGGCCATACAAGAAGCAGCTATTGGAAACTGCAGCCAAAATAGCCGAAATTGCTAGAATAGAAAATTATGGCCTGGCATTCCAGAGCCAGAGCAGCAGAGGAGAAAAATGGTACGGTCCGACAATACCGGAGCTCATCGAACAGAACAGAGCTAAGAGTAATTCTTTCATTATAGCACCAATAGGCTTTGTTTCTGATAATATGGAGATATTATATGATCTGGATATCTCATGCAAGACCTGGGCAGCGGAGAAAAACATAGAGCTGAGGCGCGCGAAAATGCCTAACACGTCCAAAATGCTTATATCTGCACTAAAAGATGTAGTAAAAGAGAACTACATATAACGTAGATGATTATGGAAACGATAATAATAGGTACAAGGGGCAGTAGACTGAGTCTTGTGCAGACCGAGATAGTTGTAGATAAGATCAAACGTATTTTTCCTACACTGGGCGTGAAGGTCGAGGTCATAAAAACTCTTGGCGATGTGAAAAAGAACATGAAACTAGACGGCACGGAACAGAAAGGAGTTTTTGTAAAGGACATAGACAGGCGACTCATAGAGGGGAAGATAGATTTGGCAGTTCACAGCCTGAAGGACATACCAACAAAGTTGTCCGATGCGGTAAAAATAGGAGCTATAGTAGAAAGAGGAGATCCAAGAGACGTTCTTATATCAAACGGCAATAAAAAATTAAAGGACCTAAAGAAGAATGCGAAGATAGGGACAAGCAGCTTAAGAAGGAAAAGCCAAATGCTGGCATTTCGAAAAGACCTTAAAATAATTGAGATGAGGGGCAATGTTGATAAACGCCTCGCCGAGCTTGACGCAGGGAACTATGATGCAATAGTACTCGCTGCGTCAGGAATTGAAAGACTAGGAGAAGCAAACAGGATATCGGAATATCTTCCATTTAATGTTATGTTGCCTGCGCCGGGACAGGGTGCTCTTGCAATAGGAATCAGAAGCGATGACAAAACAATGACCGATATAGTAAGCAAGCTAGATGATGGCAAAATAAGAGCTGCTGTAGAAGCAGAAAGAGTAACGCTATCAAGGATCGGGGGAGGATGTAATGCCCTTTTAGGGATATTTGCTGAAGTTAAAGAAGGCAAATTATATATCAACGCCGCAGTAACCAGCAATAATGGCAATAGAAAATACCGATATAAACAAGAAGGGGACATCAAGTTTCCAGAGGAAGCAGGATTGATGCTTGCAGAGAAAATTCTCATGAGCGGCGCGGCCAACATTGTAGGAAGCAAAAAACAAAGGTCACCATTGAATGGAAAGATTGTGGCCGTTACAAGGGAAGAGGGAGAGGGCGAGGGGATATATCAAATGTTGCTCGAAAAGGGCGCGGTGCCCGTATATTTTCCAACAATAAAAACAGTGGATTTACAAGGGAAAAAATCAGATATAAGGCCAGCCACATTAAAAAAGTATGACATTATTATAATTACCAGCAGGAGAGGTGCATCAATGCTACTTAAGTATGTAAACGCCGCCGCAATCAAAGCTCGCATAGTTGCGATAGGCAGGGAGACAAAAAGATACCTCCAAGAGAACGGGACTACTGTGGATTACATGCCAGAATCGTCTTATTCAAACAATATAATTAGTGGCTTAACAGACATAAAAGGCAAGAAGATATTGATTATAAATTCCGCAAAGGCAACGAACAAGTTACTGGAAGAGTTAATTAACAAAGGCGGAAAAGTGGACAGAATAACCCCATATACCATAACCAAACCAAACATAAGCAAAACACGGAAAAAAGCCATTATCGGTTACAAATTTGACTTCGTGACTTTTGCAAGTCCATCCGCTGTCGAAGGATTTATTTCGATTCTAGGGAAAAGAAACGCGGGACAAATACTTGCAAATAGCAAAGTTGTATGTATAGGGGATACAACGTCTAAAAAATGCGCCGACGAAGAAATAACAGTACATATGGTGTCAGAAGAGCATACACTTTCAGGGATTGTGAGCTGCATAGAAAACAGTTCAAGTAAGGGACATAAATGAAAAATAACACATTTTTACGTGCCTGTGGGCAGAAAAAAGTTGATTATACTCCAATATGGTTAATGCGACAGGCTGGAAGATACATTCCAGAATACAGAAAAATACGAAAAACGCATGGTATCATGGAAATATGTAAGAACCCAGAACTATCTTCTGATGTTTCAGCAATGCCAATAAATATGTTCGGACTGGATGCAGCTATAATATTTGAGGATTTGATGGTGCCGCTTGAACCAACCGGTATAAAATTTAGTCTCGTAGACAAAGTTGGCCCAGTGATTGAGAATACGATAAAGAACATGTCAGATATAGATGATATAACTGAATATGATACCGAAGAAGTTGGGTTTGTGGCCGACACAATAAAATTGCTAAAGGACAAAGTAGATGTGCCAGTTATAGGTTTTGCAGGAGGGCCTTTTACCATCGCATGCTATCTGATAGACGGAATTCACAACAAAGGATTTGAAAAAACAATGTGGTTGGTAATAAACAAGCCAGAAATCTTCTATAAGCTGATGGACAAGCTTACTGACATAGTAATAAGATATTTAGAACTCCAAGTGCGCGCAGGCGCAGATGCTATCCAGCTTTTTGACACCTGGTGCGGAATACTGGATAAAAAAACATACTGCAAATTCGTGATGCCTTATTCCCAAAAAATCCTTAAATCTGTTACAGAAATGAATTCATTAGTACCAAAAATACATTTTGCACTCAACTCAGATAGCATACTCAAAGATCTAGCACAACTCGGCTGTGATGTTGTTAGTATAGACTGGCGTAATGATATAAACAAAGCGTGGGCGCAAATTGGATATTCAAAGGCAATTCAGGGAAATTTAGACCCATCACTTCTAGTTGCTGGCGGCAAACACATGACCGACTCTACGATAAAAATACTAGAGCTGGTAGACGGCAGGAAAGGGCACATATTCAACTTGGGGCATGGGATTTTGCCAGATACAAAACCAGAAAATGTCAGAAAATTAGTAGATATAGTACATACATTTCAAGTTACTTCCAGATAATTTAACAATGGATAGCGGGAAATCCCACATTCTTTAGATTGCAGAGAATCTCACAAGGCTATGTGTTATTGAAATATTCTTCTAAAAGAAGAATTATTTGATATATCTTTCTTTTTAAAGAAAGATTTAAGAATATGCCCCGAAATTACATAATGGTAATAGCATGGACGATTTTGAGTTGAAGAATGTAATAAAAGAGTTGCTGATACGATTTCATTCATCACAGCTGCCCGAGATAATTAGTCGGGACATCCACATCCCTGATTTCAGAATAGCAAACAAGATTGTAGTGGTGATTGGGCCAAGAAGGGCTGGCAAGACATTCGTACTTTATCAATCGATGAAGCGGCTTATAGAGTCAGGCAGGCATCTAACAGAATTTATTTATCTGAACTTTGAAAATGAAAAGCTTGCCGAACTAAAAGCAAGTCAGTTGGACCTAATCATTACCTCCTACAACGAACTCTACGAAGAAAAGAAACCTATCTTTTTCCTAGACGAGGTGCAGAATATAAGCGGTTGGGAAAAATTTGTAAGGAGACTCAATGACGAAGGCTATTCAATATACATTTCCGGATCGAATTCAAAACTGTTAAGCAGAGAGATAGCTACCGAACTCAGAGGCAGAGATTATCCGATTCAGGTCTTGCCGTTTTCATTCAAGGAGTTCTTGAGCGTGCGGGGTATAAAACTGAAAAAGAATTGGGAGTTTGGCATTGTCAAAACAAAGATTAAAAGAGCATTTGACGAATATATTGCATTGAGCGGCTTTCCGGAAGTAGTTTTGGAGAATAGGCTGGACTTCGTTGACCAGTATTTCAAAACGATGCTCTTTCAGGACATAATAGAGAGGTACAGGATAACAAACACCGATCTAATGCGATTATTTATGCTATTCCTTGCGAGGCAATATGGCGGCGATTACTCTATCAATAAATTCAATAATTTTGCAAAGAGCTCCTCTTATAAATCCAGTACCTCGACCATCCAGAAATATTCAATCATTGTAGAAGAGATATACTTCTGCTTTTTCCTAAAAGCGAGGCAAAAATCATTCAAAAAAGAATCAACTTACCTAAAGAAGGCATATCTTTACGACCACGGATTTATAAATTATTATAATACGGAAAAGGATATAGGGAGGCTTTTGGAGAACGTAGTGGCAGTAGAGTTGATGAGACGAAAGGAGTCCCAGCTGAATCATTATACGAACGGGTTTGAATGCGACTTCATAACAAAGGAAAATTCAATTCAGGTGTGCCATACCCTAAACGATGGAAATAAAAAGCGTGAAGTGAATGGCCTAATTGAGGCAGTAAAGAAATTTGGCAACATTCCGATATTAATTACCTATGACCAAGAGATAGAAATCGATGGGGTAAGAACCATACCGGCATGGAAATGGTTATTGCAATGATGGGCCCGCGGAGAATCGGACTCCGGGTCTCCCGCGTGTGAAGCGGACGTCTTACCATTCGACTACGGGCCCCAAATGAATCACGCACACATATTTATTATTGTTTGGTTAATCTTTTCTATGGAGAATATCTACTATACTGGAGTTGGAGATGACGGGACTACGGTGATAGGCGGAAAGCGCTTGCCTAAGAACGACCCTCTCATATGTTGCATTGGCGAAATTGACGAACTAATTTCATCTATCGGCTTTCTCCGCTCTCAAATATCCGACGAACGCCTGCAATCCCAACTTATCAGCATACAAGACATCCTCTTTTCTATAAATTCAGAGATTGCAGCAATTGTAGAGCCTAAGTTCTCCCCAAAAAAGAAAATGTCTGAAGCAGATCTGTCTTCTTTGGAGGCTGCGACAAGGGCGGTCGGCGAGCTTATGCCCAAAATCACTCTCTTCGTGCTCCCCGGCGGTACCGGTCCTAGTGCGGCTGCTGACCTTTCTAGATCTGTGTGCAGACGTGCAGAACGCTCTTTCTTCTCTTTTTGTGGATCTTATAGCCTGTCTGGCGAACGCATCTCGATCGCCAAAAAATATATCAACCGCCTTTCCTCATATCTTTTCTGGCTGGGTAGATATCTGTGCTTCTCGGAGCACGTCGAGGAAGCACACCCCACTGGCTGATTAACCAATACCAAAATATTCGGAGAACTTCTTTGTCGTGGATATCCTCCTTGTTCTGCCTTCCCTCTCAGTCGTTATGAACTCCTTCTCCACGAGTTCCTTTATGTACTGATAAGCGGAATCGCCGAAGGTATTCACTATCCTGTTTTGCATAATCGGCTCGTTCTTGCTTATGTACGCCAGTATTCTCAAAGCTCCCTTAGATATTTCCGGCTGGTTGGCCAACCCGCTAAGTCTGCTTGCGTACGGCTCCCTAAGCTCCATAATAAATTTTCCTGCTATCTCATTGATGATAATCGGCGTGTCGCGTTCCCTATACTCGTTCTCTATCTCTCTCAGGAACTTGGATATCTGCCCTACTGACACAATCCCTGTTATTTTCGATATATCTGCTGTGCTTATCGCCTTTCCCGAGAGGAAGAGTACAGCTTCAACCATTTTTTTAGACGTCGCTTTACTATCTGACTCCAAATTCTCACCCTGCCTTTCCAAGCCTTATTATTATCTCGCCAAAGAACGGATCCTGGAAAAGAGACAGCTTTCCATTCTGTTCAAGGAACAACATCGGCAGGAAAATGTCGAATATCATCGAATCTGTATCCATGCCTTTGGAGATTTTGCTGAATAGTACGCTGCGCTCTGAATCTGCGCCCTTTTCGAAAACCTTATATGCAATATCCATTTTATTGTATATATCCTCCATATCTATATTGATTTTCAGCTGCGGCGCAAAGCTTTTTGCTGCCACTTCCCTCTTCTCCTCTATCTTTATCGCATCGTCCAGCGCATCCATAAGGTCCTGCAGAGTTATCTTCCTGTAGGGTAGGTGCCTTGACCTGACCACGAGGTTTGGTATCTCGGGCAATACCCTCCTAGGGTATCCTCCATCTACCTCTGTTTCATTTGCCACGTTCTCAGGGAATATCTGCATATATTCGCTCTTCAGCTTTAACAGGTAAGAAGCCGCGAATAATATGTTGGCAGGTACAGACAGGTCCATCAGTTTCATCTTTGTTATGGTGGATATGTAATCTACAGCAATCTTCCCTATGTCTATATCCCATGGGTCAAGCTTGTTTGTCTCTACCAACCTAAGCAGAAGCTCCTTCCAAGTCGCGCTGGATACAAGCTCCTCTATATCGAAGCCAGCTCCACTTATCGCTTTCTCCTCCAAGCTACTCTCTAAGATTACTGTATCTTTCATCTGAAGACCGGTCGATTATAGTTGGTCACAAAGATATTTATTGTTGCCCAAAGAAACATAATGTAACGGGTGCTTGCAATGTACATCCACATTTCAGAGATAGGGGATAAAGTAGGGAAGAAGGTTTCGCTGCGCGGTTGGATCCACAGGAAACGCGGCAGTGGAAAAATAACCTTCGTTGTGCTTAGAGACCATAGTGGAATCGTACAGATATCCCTTAAGAAAGAATCTCTTCCAGAAAAAGAGTGGAAGGTTGTGGATGAAGTAACAGTAGAATCGAGCGTCTCGGTAAACGGGACTGTCGTAGAGGACAAGCGTGCCCCTACTGGCTACGAGATACAGGCATCCGGCATACAACTTATATCCAATTCCGAGCCATATCCGATAACAGAATATCAGAGCACAGAACTGCTCCTGGACAAACGTCATCTTTGGCTAAGAAGTACAAAGATGACAAAGATAATGAAGGTAAGGGCGGCCGTATTCAGACATGCCCGCCACTTCTTGGACAGCAATGGTTTCTTCGAGATAACGCCACCTCTTATAACATCGTCGGCCGGAGAGACCGGTGCAGACATGTTCACAGTTGATTATTTCGGAAAGGATGCGTATCTTACAGAAAGCTCCCAGTTATATTCAGAGGCGATGATATACTCGCTCGAGAAGGTATACTCATTTGCCCCCTCGTTCCGGGCCGAAAAATCCCGCACAGTAAAGCACCTGGCAGAATACTGGCACCTTGAACCCGAGATGGCGTATTACGATATAAACATGACTATGGAACTTGTAGAAGGTCTTGTCTCGGCCATAGTATCCGGCCTTCTGAAGGAGGACGCTGAATTATTTGAGCAGGCAGGGGCTGACAAGAATGTGCTTTCGCATATCAAACCTCCGTTCAAGCGCATAACTTACGAAAAAGCAATAGAGCAGCTAAATAGTAACGGTAAATCGCTTTCATGGGGAGATGACTTCGGGGTAGAAGAGGAACGGCTCCTCACAGAAAAGGAGAAGGTCCCAGTGTTCGTGACATACTGGCCTAAAGAGATTAAGTCTTTCTATATGCCGATAAACCCGGAAGACGAGCGTACTGTGCTGTGTGCAGACCTGCAGGCGCCAGGTGGCCACGGAGAGATTGTGGGAGGCAGTGAAAGGATCTGGAAATACGCTGAGGCGGTAAAAAGGTTTAAGGAAGTTGAAAAGGCAAAGGGGACAAAGTTCAATATGGATAACTACTCGTGGTACCTTGACCTTTTAAGATATGGCGGAGTGCCACATGCGGGATTCGGCATGGGGATGGAACGTCTTATAAAATGGGTGCTCAACCTAGATCACATAAGGGATGCCATACCGTTTCCGAGGATGATGAACAGGGTCAGTCCTTAGCCCCCTTTCCAAGCTGATCAAGAAATCCCCTGAGCACAGACTTAGACTCGCTTACCGACCCAACAGCTATGCAATCCACTCCGCACTTTAATACCGGATAATCGTTCCCTCCATCAAACAAAGCATCTCCAAGGAAGACCATCTCCGATATCCCATACCCTAAATGCTCGTTTATCTTCTTTATTCCGTATGCCTTGTCTATCCCCTTTCTTGTGACGTCTATAGAGCTCTTTCCACCTAGCTTTACCTCGAAATCCGGGAGCAGCATATCCATCCTCGCCTTTATCCGCGTGCGCTTCTTCGCGTCCGGATCCCATGCATCTTTGGCCCCCATTGGTGCCTCTTGCCCGACTCCAGACATCGTTATCTGGGTATCTCTGTCTTCCACTATCTCTCCATATACTCTATCAGGTCTGATGTAAAGGCCTTCATTCTCAACAGTCCTGAACGCGTCAAATATCCTCTTTTTTTCCGAGGCAGACAACTTTTCAGAGTAGATTGTCTTCCACCCTCCATCAGAGAAGCGATACATCTCGCTGCCTGAAGTCGGAAGTATATACAGCCTCGGCGCTGCGCTCTTGTCCAATTCGATCTCTCCTATAAACTGTTTGAACAGTTGCTTGTAGCTTCCGCCGCTTATTACTGCAAAATCCATATACCCGAGCAAAGAATTTATAATACTGCCCATATCCTTATCGACTTTCGCCTTGCTCTCTGCAAGTGTGCCGTCAAGATCGGCTACTATTATCTTCTTTTCTGATATGGTTGATTTGTCCATATTGGAAGAGTGGTTTTAAGCCTTTTATAGCTTTCTTAGTGTAACCTCCTCTCCCAACCCTGGCTTTGAGAGAACCAATACGGAGCGCAGGATTGTATGTTTTTATACTTTGCCACAATATAACCCTGTGCAACTTATCCACGACTCGAAAGTCGCGGTTCTCTTGTATTAACAAATAACTTCGTGATCTTTTGTTTGAGCTGATAATATTTGATCTAGGTGGCGTTATCGTGGATTTCAACGAAGAGATGTACATCAGATACATAAGCAAGAAGCTTCATCTAAATTACAGCAAGATGCATGAGGTTTTTGTCAGAAACCTCAAACAACATGAGCTAGGGAAGATCGGCTTCGTGCCTTTCAAGGAAAAATGTCTTGCCGAACTAAGAGTGGATCCCAACACCGATATAGAGTGGAACAGCGCATTCCTAAAACTCGCAAAAACAAACAAGGATGTCGAATCGCTGGTAAGACGGCTCCATAAAAGATACAAGACCGCACTGATAACCAACATATCTAAAAGTAGGTATGCTATGGCGTACAGGCACAAGTTCGATCCCAGCATATTTGACAGAAGGTTTACTTCATTTGGGATGGGGATAGCAAAGCCATCCGCTTCAATATATCGGAAAGTACTAGAAAGTATGAAGAGCACATCAGACAAGACAGTATTCATAGACAATCTGAAAAAGAATGTCTTGGGAGCCGAATCGATAGGGATAAATGGGATTGTGTTCAAAGATTACAGTCAGTTGGTGGACGATTTAGAAAGAATTGGTGTTTTATGATGCCCGGCACAATCGAACGTATCTTTTCAGGGAGGTGGATAGCCGGTCCGTCTATAAGCGACGCGTTGCGCGAAGCGAAGAAAGCACAACGCTACGGCATAATTCCAATAGTAAACTATCTCGGCGAAGCATACAAGGACAAGAAGAGCGTGGAGCGCACAATCCGCATTTATATAAAGGCTATAGATGTCCTCAAGACCAGAAAGCTCTCTTTTAATATATCCCTAAAGCCGTCCCAGCTAGGAATACTGGTAGGCAAAGACTATTGTTCGAAGAACTATTCTAGGATAGTCGCGTATGCAAGGAAGCGCGGCGTATTCGTATGGCTGGACATGGAGGAAAGCTCCCTGGTGGAAGACACTATCGACCTATACGAGAGAGAGACAAGAAAAGGCGGTGTAGGGATATGCATACAGTCCTATCTGAAGAGGAGCGCCACCGACATAGACAGGATAACCAAGACCAGGGGCTCTGTCATAAGGCTGGTAAAAGGAGCGTATTCAGCTGGGACCGACATAGCGTATAATGACAGAAAGAACGTGACGGCAAACTACTATAAGCTCATGGACAAGCTCTTTAAACGCGGGCATACGTTCACCATAGGGACTCACGACGACAAGATAATAAGGAAGGCACTCTCCCTAAACAAGATACACAAGCGCGATGTGACATACGCGATGCTTAGGGGGATAAGGAACGACTATCTGGTAAGGCTCGCAGAATCAGGTCACAAGACCTCCATGTATCTGCCCTTCGGAGAGGAATGGATATCATATTCATATAGGAGGCTCAGAGAAGCAGGTCACTTGTCATTGTTGATAAGATCGCTCTTCGGACCGTCTGTCAAGGAACTATAGTCCAATAAACATATAAATCATCTTTCCTACTACACTTGTAAGTCAATGACGCGGTGATACTGATGGCTACGAATGATTCTAGAGAGAAGAACAGCCCAAACCGCAGTATAACTGCTTCTAAGCAGAAAGATTTCTCAGAATGGTATGTGCAGGTACTCCTAAAATCGGATTTTATCGACTATACTGCAGTATCAGGCTGCATCGCCTTTAGGCCGTCAGCGTATTTCGTATGGGAGAAAGTAAGGGATTATGTGGACGCAAAATTCAAGGAGGACGGAATAGAAAATGTCTATTTCCCTACCCTTATACCAGAGCATCTTCTTCAGAAAGAGAAGGAGCATGTGGAGGGATTCACCCCAGAGGTTGCATGGGTTACACAAACAGGCGACACAAAGCTGGAAGAGAGGCTCGCCGTACGCCCTACCTCCGAGGCAATAATGTACGAAAATCTGTCTAAATGGATAAGGTCATGGAGAGACCTTCCAATGCGCCTTAACCAGTGGAACAATGTGCTGCGCTGGGAGTTCAAGCATCCAACACCGTTTCTGCGTACAAGAGAATTTCTGTGGAACGAGGGTCATTCCGCGTTTGCATCTAAGGAAGAAGCTGAGGCGGAGCTGCCCCGTATTATGGGGATTTATGAGAATGCGTTGAAAGACACGTTTGCGATATTTGGTATCCAGGGAAGGAAGACCCAGAAGGAAAAATTTGCGGGTGCCGTCGCAAGTTTTAGCTTAGAGCACTTCATGCCAGACGGCAAGGCAATACAGGGTCCGGACTTCCACCACGACGAACAGAAGTTCTCTAAGGCTTTTGAGATATCTTTTACAGGCAGGGACGAGCGCGCTGATTATGTATACCAGAACACGTATGCCATATCCTCCAGGGAGATCGGCGTGATGGTCGCTACGCATTCTGATGACAAGGGTCTTGTGCTCCCGCCGAATGTGGCAAAGGTACAGGTTGTGATAGTGCCGATATACAACAACGAGACAAGGGAAGAAGTCATGAAGCATGCCGCGGAGCTGGAGAAGAGACTTGCAGGAAAAGCGCGGACTTCGCTAGATTCACGCGACGAATACTCTCCAGGATGGAAATTCAACGAATGGGAATTGAGGGGCGTACCATTAAGGATAGAGATCGGTGTACGCGAGATTTCAGAGAAGTCAGTCACTGTATATACGCGCTACAACGCGTCCAAGGAGAAGGTGCAAGAAGAGGGCCTCATAAACGGCATAAAAGAGAGGCTTGAGAGCATCCAGAAAGGAATGTACGACAACTCTAAGAGATTCATATTATCTAGAGTAAGAAAGGTCTTGACCTATGAAGAGCTCAAGCTCGCTGTGGCGGAGGGATTTTTTGCCCAAGCTCCATGGTGCGGCGATGAAGGTTGTGAGGACAAAATAAAGGACGAGACCGGCGCGAAAGCGACGAATATGCCGTTAGACTCTCAGCGAGACGCTGAACACAAGAGTTGTGTATTATGCTCTAGGCCAGCACACCATATCGTGAACTTTGCAAGATCGCATTGAAGCCCCGTCATCTAGTGGCCAAGGATAGCGGGCCTTGGACCCGCGCACATCGGTTCGAATCCGGTCGGGGCTATATAGCGGAACAAAGACTGGATCTGGACATGGTCTTTTGCAATCGTGGCGGCATCCGTTCTTGGTTTTGTACACGCTTCTACGCCGTTGTTACCGCAACCGGTTTCAGCAATTCAATGGTCGGAACGAGTTTTTCTTGATTTTTTGAATTGGTTTTTGAAATTTATAATCTCATTTTTTTCTGAGTAATTCCTTTGCGATTTTATCTTTATGGTCAACATCTATAACAAGATACTTATACGGTTCGTTCTTGAACTCTATTGTTACGCACTTATCCGGGTTCCGCATCGCAAAGAATGCGCGTCCATCTCTGAGTCCATATCTTCCCTCCTTGATAACACCAGGAAGACCGGCACCTCCCAATCTAATCCCTTCTAACCATCTTCTTGTTTCAGTAGAAACAGATACAACATTATTCAATCTGAACACTAGCTTCCTTTTTATGGCTGCAATCTTTTCAAGCCCTTCAAATTCCACGATAATTTTTCCTTCATGAATAGAAAGTTTGTGGGGCATAATATCACTTCTTTTGGAGGAGCTCCGCCAATCAATCCAGCGTTGCCACTTCTATATCATAAAACTTAAGCGATAAATACTTTTCTGCGACCTCAACTTCGGCACCAATACCAGACCAGCATTTATCTTACGTACCTGCCTCCTAGTTGGCGTGCGCTTGTTCAAATAGTTGGGATATGCTTGTTTCCTTATATGCACGAAGCTCAGAAATTGCACCAGAATTTCCTGGTGTTTTTTGCATATCTACTTCAGTACGCAGTAAGATTAGATAGGTCTGCCCCAAGATAATCGGTGATATCGCTTTTCTCGGTCGCTCCGTATTCATACTCTTTATACACCACAAGTAATACTAGAGAGACAAAAGAGAGTATCGTTATAATCAACATATAATTCCTTATGTAAGCAAGATATGCATACGAAAAGGCGATTATCGATATCATATCCGCGCTTACTCCGTACACGAAAGATTTTCTTGTGCTGGCAAGGACCGCCACTCCAGAAGCGAAATCAAAAAGTGCAATAAGCAATCCGAGCAGTGGGAAGAGATTTACAAAGTTCTCGAACTGCCCCAGTTCAGAGAAATTGCCGTGCAATACGCCCGGCAGAGCCAAAAAGAGCTTGCCGCCCTGATAAATTATCTGTGGGTACCCGAAATATATGAAGAGTATGAGGATAAGCATGAGCACCGAAGCCGACATCATGCCTCCGTACTGATACCTGGCGCTTTTCGTTTCTACCGGCTTCTCGGTCTTATCAATATCTTCAAGGCAGAAGGCTGTTCCGTTCTTGTCTATTATATCTTCGTAACAGAACGGCCTGCCGCAGAATTTACATGTAGTGTATGCGTCTCTCCAAGGGTGCCATATGCACTTCTGCCTGTTTTCCTGGGTCTTTCCTGTTTTATGATCGGTAAGGTAGTCTGATGGGACTCCAGCTGCCTCTATCTGGCTTGCGGTAAAGGAGTTCGTCCGCTTCTCCATTTTTTGCTCTTGCGCAGGCTGGCTATAAACAGCGTTCTTAATTACTTCAGCAGTAGGCGCGCTTTGGACTTTTGCTGGTTTGCCGAGCGAAGGCATCGGTATCTGCTGTCTCTCCTCTCCGGTCCTCTTTTCTCCGCCTCGCGTATTACCTGCCTGCTTCTGTGCCGAGACCTTCATGGATATGAGAGTGTCCTGGGCTGCGCTTATACGCACAGCAATCTCATTCGCCTGCGCTATCATCGAGTTTAACTTTTGTATGTTTGCAGCGGAAGACCTGCCTAATTTTATATCCGCGGCAATCGCCTCCCTCTGCCTTATTATTGCCTGTGATAAATCCTTCGCCTGCGCTATCATTCCGCCTATCTCTTTTTCTGGGGACTGCGCAGCCATCTTATGCACCATCCAAATCTGAGATTACTTTCTGCTTCTCGCTTATCTTGTTAAGCATGTCAAGTACTTTGTCTACACTCTCATCTATCTCGTTTATCTGGTCGCCTGGGTTGACTATGCTTTCTGCTGCAGGTTGTCCATGTTGCGATTGTTCCTTCTTTGGCTCCTGTGCTGCGCCGCTCTTTTTCGTGCGCACAGTTTCTACGACAATCCTCGCTTTTTCTTGCTCCTCTAGTATTTTCTTTATTCCGCTCTTCATGCCTGCCACTATCGGCCTCTCTATCCTCTCCTCGATAGCCTCAAAATTAATGACATGGAATGGGTTATTTCTCGTCTGGGGGCCAGACCGTATGCCGGCCTGTTCCCTTTCTATCCTCATCCTGAATATCAATAGATCTTTGTTGGGATTTATGGTCATCTAAAAGACCTTTCTGAACGCGCCCTCGCCTCGCGCTTCTTCTTCTCAAAGATTCCCCTGTGTTTTGCACAGCTTATGCAATAATATATCTTCCTTTTTTCGAAGAGCCTTACATCTTTGGTGGTGTTCATTCCCGTGCCTATGCTGAGCGCTTTCTCGTATGCGACAGCCTTATTCCTCGGGGTCTTCCTTCCGCATGACTCACAAACTACCACAGTATTCTTTCCTCTCAATTAAACACCTGTATTATATTCCATACCAAATATTAAAATATGAGTGGATTGGAATTTTACTCGATGGTCAAAGCCGGAAAGACGGACGCCCCATGTTCTGGGAACATTAGGGATACTGTGTCAGCAGTCAAAATAGCCGCAGCGTTATCTCTTTCTGAGAAAAGGTCCTTCAGCAGCGTGGAGATAGCACGGATTCTTGATGTGACTGGAGCCGCGGTAAACAAGTACCTCCATAAGAGATACTCCGCAAAAACCGCAAGGATGGTGGCATATATAATAAACAAAAGCCTCGAGGTGGCGGTGGTCCAAAAAGCCGCCTCCGGAGCCAACAAGGATGCGGTCTTATTGGAGATAGAGCGCGTAGCCCTGGACCGCAATCTGCTAGAGATATCTTAGAGTCTTTTCTTGCCCTTGAACAGAAGAATCTCGCTGCCGGAGTTCTCCATCTGTATCCTTGCCACATCCTGCTTTCTCCTGAATCCCGGAACAAGAGATTCAGTATACCTCATCCCCCTAGTCACATCGAATATCTCCCTTATCATCTTGTACAGACTTTCGGCCCGTTCCAGGTTCTCATCATTAAGAGAATCTATTACTTCCCTCCTTAGCTCTCCTATCACATCCATAATCCCAAGAAGATATGCCTCGGGAGATACGTTTAGGCTTGGACTGTCGGGCAGCACGCCCTTTCTCTTTATAGAATAGAGTGCCTCTGCTTCTACATACTCTTGAAGCGCCTGAAGTGCGTGCCACCTAAATTCGCTATCGACTTTCTTCAGCGTCTCTGCATATTTTCTCAGTTCGCCAATCTTCTCTTCCACATCCTCATTGTTGTGTATCATGGCCATTATACTGCCAGCTATTCTTATTGCCTTTTTAGAAAGCTCGTTCACCTGATCAAGTCTCGTCTGTCTTTTCTCTATCTCTTTCTCTATGAGTTCCAGTTCCTTGTCTATCATACAACCGCCTAAAAATTGCTACGTCCATACCAAAAGATATACTGCTGCGCAAAGCCAGCCATCTCTCCCCATTTCCCACTCGCATAAGCGTGTATATCTTTCACGCCCTTTTTCTTTCCTTTGAAGTACATCTTCTCCATGCTTCTCTTTACCCAAACGTCTACCGGAAATGCCTCCATCTTTCCGTATCCCATAAGTGCTATACAATCGGCTACCTTGTCCCCCACTCCATCTATCCTCATCAATTCCTCTTTTAGATCAGCATATTCAAGTTTTGATATGCTCTCAAGGTCGAGGTTCTCCGTGCAGTATTTCGCGGCGCTCTTTATGTACTTTGCCCTGAAGCCCGCGCCGCATCTCATTATATCCTCTATTCTTGCATTGGAGAGCGCCTCTGCAGAAGGGAAAGAATATCTCGTTTCTTCGTCAAAGCTGCAGATAGGGTCTCCGAAGCGTTCCATCATATTCTTGATTATTCCTCTTATCCTCTTAAGGTTGTTGAACTGCGATATTATAAAGCAGACGCTGGTCTCCCATGGTTCGTTCTTTGTGACTCTCATTCCTCGGAATTGCCTTATCGCAGCAGATATCTTTTTGTCCGTGCTTATGGATTCATACATAGTTTGGATATCATCATTTAGCCTGAACCTACTCGTTATCTCGTCCTTAACAGATTTTCCATTGCTACTTCTTGCATCTATAACTACCTTATCGCCCATATGCGCGAATCTTGCTGTCACAAGCGCACCGCCAACCGGATAGGTTATCTGGTCAGATCCATTTCTGTAGTCTCCGTAGAAAGTAAGGGGCTGACCGCTCTCTATAGTATAAGATAAGTTTAGTATCTCCGCAGTAAGTCTTTCGCTCTTCAATGGATCATCTAACTTCGCAATGGAAATCCGCGCCTTTTGGCGGTATGTAGTTTACCTAATGTGGTTCCAGTCTACCCTGGTCTGCTTTGTGTCAGAGGCGTTTCTGACAGTTACTGTCTCGTCCTTCAACGTATCATAATCGATAGTTACGGAATACGGTATTCCCATCTCGTCAGCCTTCGCGTATCTCTTTCCTATGCTTCCGCTCTCCGAGTAGAAGACGGAGAGGTTTGATTTGGAGAGCTTATCCCTTACCGCAATTGTCTTATTGATAAGCTGCTCGTCTTTCTGGAGAGGGAATAGCGCGTATCGGTAAGGTGCTATGCTCTCATTGAGCAAGAGGACATCCCACTCCCTCCCTTCTGTCTTGTACAGGGAATTATACATTGCCGCCCAGAAAAGCCTGTCGATGCCAAAGCTCGTTTCAACCACATGGGGCACTATGTTCTTGTTGTTACTCATGATTGACATGTTCTTACCCGACGCATTCTGGTGGTTGGTAAGGTCGAAATCTGTCCTGTAAGCGTTTCCTATGACCTCTTCGAATCCGCCTTGCATCTTTACCTCAACGTCTACGTTCCTCTTCGAATAATGTGGAAGTTCGTCCTCCATCAGGTCTCTGAACCTTATAAGATCGTCAGTTATACCTATCCGCTTTAGGAAGTCAAGCTCCCTTGCAAGGAGCATCGCATAAAGATGGTTCGGCAATACCTTCCTGTCAAGGAGTTCGCCAATGCTGACGGGTTCGGTGTCGGATCCCCTGTTCGCCTGTGCATCCCTAGATAAGAAGTTTATTTTGCATGCAGAGTACGTTTGAGCGTCTTTCTCGATAGAGGACAAGTCAGCCGGGTCAAAAAAGTACTCCATCTCCATTTGGGAAAACTCTCTCATCCTTATAAGCATGTTCCTGGGAGAGATCTCGTTTCTGAAGACCTTTCCGATTTGGCCGATTCCGATAGGAAGCTTCAATCCATAATTCCTGAATATGCTTTTGAAGTCAAGGAAGATGCCTTGGGCAGTTTCTGGCCTGAGATAGCCAACCTGTTTGTTGGAAGGGCCTATCTTCGTCTGGAACATGAGGTTGAAAGTCCCAACCTCGCCAAGGTCGCTCTTGCATTTAAGGCACTTTATATTCTCTTTTATTAGGGACTGAAGTTCTGCAGGGGCAGAGTGCTTGACTGCCTCTCTCCTTGCATCGTCCTTCAGGCCCGCAAAGTATTCCTCAAGCAGTTTGTCTGCGCGGTAGCTGCTTCCGCACTTCGGACAGTTCACTACCGGATCGACGAAGTTCTTCAAGTGGCCGCTAGCTTCAAAAACCCTCTCAGGGCACACTACAGTGCTCTCTATTTCAAGGTTCCCCATACTGTCGACAAATGATTTTCTCCAAGAGTTCTCGATATTGTGCTTTATTCTGGTGCCTATCGGGCCGTAATCGTAGAATCCGGAGACCTCTCCGTATGCCTCGAATGCGGGTATTATTATGCTCCGCCTAGCACAAAGATTCACCAGGCTCTCAAGGCTCTGTCTTTCCATAGGACCACAAAGTAATAAGGGATGTCACGCAAATCCCTTTATCCTTTTCTGTCACGAGAAGGAGAAAAAAAAGGAAAAAAGGAAAGGTCAGAGAAGATCCTTTTCGGAAGGCCGGCAGCCCTTGTAAGTTATCGGCTTGCCGTATTTGCCCGAACCTTTTTTAGGCCGAAGCCAACTGCGCGGCTCCTTCTCTTCAGATATGCGTGTACGCAAAGTGCCCTGCTCCTTCCCAGAAAAGTATTTAAACGCCGCCAGTCAACCAATACAGGTGTTTTTCTGGATAACGGGACCGAGGAGCTTAGGCGACAGATGATTATAGCTGCCAAAGAGGGTATAAAGAGCTCTTATGCGAGCGAGGAGTATGCACTCATACAGGCTGTTAACGCGATAAACGAGCTGAACAGGTCATACAATCTCTCGTTTGAGCGCCTCTCCGAATGGTTCGGTATCTATTTTCCGGAAGTCAGAATATCAAATCCATCCAGTCTATCAAAGGTTGTCCATAAGCTTTCGACATCAGGCAGCATTAATCGCGACGAACTAGCAGAGATACTCGGCGAAGAGATGTCAGACCGCATCTACGAGAAGATATCCGAATCTATAGGCAGGAAGATGGGGGAAGAGGAGATGTCTGTTCTGTCAAAATTCACAGAGAGCAGCGATTCCGCAGAATCGCTCCGCAAATCCCTAGAGGACTACATCAAATCAGCGACAGAACGCCTTCTTCCCAACACGGTTTATCTGACTGACAATATGGTCGCTGCCGAACTTCTTAGCAAAGCCGGATCGCTTGACCGGCTTGTTCTTATGCCTGCAGGCACCATCCAGCTCCTCGGCGCAGAGAAGGCGCTGTTCAAGCACATAAAGTTCGGAAGCAAACCGCCTAAATACGGAGTGCTTTTCAGACTACCGGCGATATCCCAGGCTCGTCCAGATGTGCGTGGAAAGATGGCGCGCGCATACTCAGCAAAGATAGCAACGGCTCTTAAAGCGGACGTGCTTTCAAAAAGGTTCATAGCTCCTGAACTCAAAGCCGCTCTGGACAAGAGTATAGAAAGAATAATGAGCCAGGAACCCAAGCCAAAGGCGCAGCAGCACCGCAGCCGTGATTCAAGAGATCACGGCAAAGATTCAAGAGACTATGGCCATAGGGAACAACCCCGTCACAGCGCAAAACGCCAATCTTATCCTAACCGCGATACTTACTTCAGAGAGGAACGCCGACCAAACAGGAAACACCGACGATAAATGCTAATCCTTGCCATTCATCCACATATCAACTGTCCCATTCCGCTAATCCTTTATTTCATCAGATTTTCAGTAAGCTTTAAATATATATTCCATCACTACAATATCATGACGGAATCATGACTCTTACATGAAGATGTCATGGGTTTGTCGGGTAGGGTAAGATGAGAACCAGAAAAGAGATAGAAGAGGAGATTGTTGCGCTCAAAAGCCGCTTATCTGATTTATCCCAAAGGAACGAAGAGCTAAAGAAGATCATGCAGGATGGTTCAGAAGAGAGCACATCAAAGCACATGTTCCTGCTCTTGAAGTACATGATGGAGGAAAATAAGAAAACCACAATGGTCCTTAACCAAATACTCGGTTCAATCACAAGAATGGAAGAATCAGACGATGAATATGGGGACACAGCATACAGTCCGGCCGTTTCCAACATACAGATGCAATCCCAGAGCCAGATTATACTGTCGGATGTCGATGCCAAAATACTCCAGCTTATACAGATATCGCACAACAGCATGTCGTGTGCTGATGAGATAATGGCTCAGATGGGTTATGGATGCCGGAACGCCGCGAGTGCGCGCCTTAATCGGCTATACAGACTAGGGGTATTAGACAGATATCAATTAGGTCACAAAGTTTATTACAAATTTGATGCTGGCAAGGCGGCCAAAACACTGATTGTCTCACCCCCACAGAAATAGGCAATATGTGCCCCGCACAATGGCGGGGCACTGTGCTTAAGAAGTGGTGTGATGAGATAGGCAGTGAAAAATTTGAGCATAAGTTTTCTACTCTTTAGGATTCCCGTTCTTTAGCTTTCTCATGATGCCTTCAAGCTTGGAGAAGTCCTCCTTTATCTGTCCAACGTTCTTCTTGAAACGGACTCCGGCTGCGGGGTGCATCGTGACAAAGCATCCTATCCCTACTTCCAAGAGTTTTATTGGTATGACAGTTCCGTGCACGTTTGATATATCATCTCTGCCTGTAAGCACCAAAGCTGATACCTTCCCAAGACATATTATAAGCAGCGGATCCACTACCAATATCTGCCTTTTCAGGAACGGGAGGCATGCCTCTATCTCCTCTTTGGTGGGTTGCCTGTTTTCCGGAGGGAAGAACTGTACCACACTTGTTATATATATGCTATCTCTTCTAAGCCTTGCACTTCTTATCAGAGAGTCAAGAAACTTCCCGGCGCGCCCGACAAATGGGCGCAGAGCCTCATCCTCCGTGGCGCCAGGCGCCTGCCCTATTATCATCACCTCTGCATCGCAAGGTCCATCTCCAGGAACAAAGTTCCTGCTCAGTCCCCAGCCTTCCATTCCTGCCAGTTTCGCATAATTGCGGTTTATGTGTTCCAGCTCCTGCTTCCTATTTATATAATCATCAGCGTGTCTTATCAGCTCCTTGTGCTGCTTGAATCTCATCACTTTCATGCAGCTTTCATAATCCAGCCATTCCGAGCTGCTGTGCTCGTCAGACACCTTTACCTCGGCAGATGCCGGCGCCTCCGCTATGAACATAGTAACCCGTTTTCTTACAGTTTCTCCCTTATTCCTCTCTCCTTTTCCGTAGAACCAATAAGTAAGTTGATGCCTGAAGTACCTGTCAGGCTCAACCTCTATTCCGGTCTCCTCGAACGATTCGCGTTTAGCGGCTGTGTATGCGCTCTCTCCCTTTTCCATATGTCCTTTTGGAACATCAAGCGACCTTCCTCTTCTCAGCACCACAAAAAGACGTTTCCCGTTTACATGTTTGTAGAAAAGTATTCCGCTCGAGTACTCAAACTTTACCAATGAATCACCTCATCCACCCATGGCCGTATAATATGACGCGCAAAGCAATGGGGAGCCAGGTCCGTGTCCTGCGCCTCCTTTGATAAATGTGTAAACCGATGATTCAATCCTGTCTACATATCCGATAGTATGCCCGCATCCAGCTGCATAAGGGCCCGGTTCGGATATCTCCATCCCTATGGCGCTTATATACTTGCCGTTGAGTTCGGTCGGAATAGAAAACGAATCGATATAGATCTCAGTCCCGTTGCTGTATGAATCATATGCATTGATTACCGCACCATTATTTAGTATATAAGATGAGATGAAGGAGGTATTGCCGTAAGGATTGGACGACGGCGCACCGGGATAGCCCAAGGCGGAGAACGTCATGAAATCAGTCGTGTTGGTACTCTTATTGAAAAGCCCAAATGCGACTGCATCAGGGCCGACCGGCCCTATCGGGTATATCCGGGTGGAGGCAGGGCTCTTGATGAGCGACAGATAGAGAAGCGAGATGCTCTGGTTCGTTGCATTGACCGGCGCGCCGTAGAAAGAGCTGTACGGAACAGAGGCAGAGCTAAGGTAGGGGGTCGTGATGACCATAAAGAAGATGCCGACGAGTATGGAAGAAAAGATGTACGGGAGCGCAGGCACGCTTCTTTTTCTGGATATCCTCCTCTTGAGGGTTGGAATGGAAAGTCCGAACTTCCCGAACAACAGCACCATTATCACTATCGCAAGGTCGAAAAGTATCTGGCCGGCAAAGGTGTGGAACACAGAGACTGCCGGACCTACTCCATAGTATATCCATTCAAGCGATATGAACAGCATTCTCCCGAAATTAAAAACAAGAAGCATGACCACTCCAGAGACGACCCATAAAAGTTTTTTTGACCTCCTTCCGTCAAACATATAGGCAAGCGGAAGCATGAACATCGCAATGCCTACAAACGCTGCTATGTCGGTGCATGTCTTTGATATGGTTATCGAAGAGCTGCCTGCCGCAGAGATAACCAGGCCGTTTCTAATCACCGGTTCCCCGATAAGCTTCAGCACAGTATAGACAAACTGTGCATTGAGGGCCGTGAACTGTCCGTTCAGCGAAAGGAGAGGAAGAAGCAATACTGGAGAAGCGAAGGCTGAATAAAAAACAAGCCATTTCATCCTGAACAGACCCTTCTTCCCGAACAGCGTGATTATCAAAGATATAAGAATTATTGGAAATAATAGCGCGTCAAGCCTGTAAGAGAGAAAAAGAAAGGAGAACTTCCCTCTGAGAAAACTCGTGACCAGAAAGAAAATAAGCGCGGTTGCCACTCCATAGATTATATTGCGCGGCCGGGCCTCTATCTCGATGTCCTCCTTTGAAGAGAATATGATAAAAAGGAAGAGCATCAACATGACTACTACAACATAGCTGCCCTGCGCGCTGTCAGATATGTTGAATCCAGTTATCTCTATGGAGACCGCAGTTGCTAACAGAAACGCAATGAGCAATGCCGCAATCCCAAGCCATCTATTGCGCATATGTATACCTTAATGTCCTCTGCCGAAATGGGCTTCATCACGAGTCAGCAGTTACTCTCTTCATCATCGGACATGACTCATTCTTCAAATACAAATATTAACCTGACGTTTCAAGCTCCATACGGAGAGTATGGGAAACGGATACAGGTTTATAGAGCATACGGCTGACGTAGAGTTCATAGCTACCGGCAAGGACATGCCGGAAGCGATAAAGAACGCCGCCATGGCGATGTTTGAGACCATATGCGACGTGAAGAAAGTATCGCATGCCAAATCCAGAATGTACACGGTAAAAATAAAGAAGAGGACAAACAACTACACCGACCTGGCATGGTCTGTGCTGCAATACCTTCTCTCCGTATCAAGCTCTAAAGGCCTTTTCCTGTACACGGTCGACTGCGTCAGGCTTTCCGAAAAAGGACATATGGTATCATGTGCGATATCGGCTTTTGGTAAGCCAGAAAGCGAAGAATTTGCAAGGACGGAAGTAAAAGCAGTATCGAGATACGAGATATCCGCAGAAAAGACCAAGAACGGTTACAGGATAAGAGCCGTGTTGGATGTATAAGGAGAGCCAGGAGAGGGATTTTCGCAATAGTGTCGAACCCCCCTAAGCCGCTCTGCAGGCGGCCGCATAGCCAATCTGCCATCCTGGCCCAGTCTGATTTGATTATCACAGTATATATATTTTAGCGTCCCAATTAGAGACGACGGTGGGATTATGATAGACTTGTCATTAAGGATAGGCGAGGAGCTTGTCTCAAATGCGAAATTCGTTGATTATAATGATAAAGCGGTAGCTGTGCTCGATAGCGTATCGAAAGAGGATGCGGTGATAGTCAAAAGAGGAAGAGATGTGGTGGGGATTCTTGACAAGAGGGCCGTAGGCAGGGAAATGCACGGAACGACTATCTCAAAGACCGCTATTGTGGGCAAAATGGCCAGGAAGACGCCTGTTCTGTCAGAAGAATCTACGATAATAGAGGCGATAAGGTACATGCAGACAGCAAGATGCAAGGCGCTTCCCTACTCGAAAGGCGGAAAGATAACGGGCTTGGTCAAGAGGACCACACTACTGAAGGCGCTGCTTTCGACAAAGGCACTTAGGGGAATGAAGGTGGGGGATACTATGACCTCCAATTTCCTCAGCATACACCAGTCAAGGAGCATATCGGAGGCGACAGCTATGATGGCCAAGAAAAAGGTAAACCGACTTGTAACGCTAACGGAGAACGGGCTGCCGACAGTGATAACCCTTCATGACATTGCTTTCAGCGGCAGAAAGCCGTCAGACAGAAAACCACAGAGAATGACTAAGAGAATCTCTCCGAACGATGCGGCGGTAGTGGAGCTGGCAAACGAGAACCCCATATACATAAGCAAAGAGGGCAGCCTGGAAGATGCAGTACGTAGCTTTGTGATGAACAACGTGTCTTCTTTGATTGTGAAAGATAATAAGGATGTCGCAGGGATAATCACAGTATACGACGTGTTCGAATCGCTCATAATGGCGGACCAAAATCCGACAAAACTTCTCATAACTGGAATTGACGAGGAGACCGAGGATTACAAAGACACTTTAGAAGAGTATGCCGCCAGGTTCGTAGATAGGATAGGGAAGATAAACAAGATAAAGTTGGATTATCTTGTAATAAGATTCAAGAGGATAAAGGACAAGAAATATGAGGTCTATGCAAGGGCAGCAGTCCCAAAACGCGGCACGATGTATGTGCACATGAGCGGCTTCTATCTGGAGCGCACCGTAAACAGCGCGCTTGCAAAGCTAAAAGAGATGGTAATGAAAAATAAAGAGAAAATGGTAGTGAAGAATGAGAGGCCAGAGCTGGAAGATGAGGAATAAGGAATCTGCGCATAAGGGCCAGTCGAGCCTAGAGCTGCTAGTCACATTGTCGTTCGGCCTAATAATACTGCTCCCGATAGTGGCACTCGCATTCCTTCAGATATCATCATCATCCTCCACACTATCTGCTACAGCAGCCCAGCAGGTAGGGTCGAAGCTAGCAACAGTCGCTGCACTTGTTGGCTCGCAAGGTCCTCCGGCACGGCAACTCACCACTGTAGAGATACCTCCAGGCGTGCAGAATATATACGTTGGGAACCTGAGTAACGGTGTAGGTCATTTCATAATCTTGTCCATATCCACGACGGGCGGGCTCGACAATGTTGTTTCATACACTCCGGTGAACGTCAGCGGAAATATAGGGGGCCTATCGACCCAGGGCACATATCTTTTGAATGTAAGCGCCGATGCGAAGTGTCCATCAAACCCTGCAGTCTCGTGCGTATACATATCTCCGGCATATGGTTAACTATGGATAGCGGGAAATTCCATATTACGGATATCGTTTCTTCTTCATAAGCTCATTTGAATGGGTTTATAACTTTTATACCGGGAATCTTCTTAAAATCCTTTTCATTCTCAGTAATTATTGTATCAATGCCATTCTCTTTCATCGTTTCTGCAATTAACGTATCCCAAATTTTTGTTTTGCGTCCTGCAGCGATTGTAACAGCTCGTCTTGCAATCAGAGTGTTATAATCCAATTTAATCCAGCCTGCAGCCTCAAAAAATTTGTAGACTATAGAAGACGCATCTGCCGGCGAAAGAGGATCCGATATGGACCTTGTTAGCACATTGTAGAGTTCTAAAAGCACCTGCGCAGAGATTGCCCCTTTTTCGCCTCTTTCAAACATGTCTCTGACAAGTTTTGATGCCGTTTCGTGCTTTGCCTGTTCGCTCTTATCAAACGCGTAGACGAGTACAGACGTATCTATGAATTTATTATCTGGCATGCCAATCGTCTCTTGTGCCTATTATTTTACCAAGCTTGTACCCTTCCTTCATTCGCGTAAGCAACCATACATCTGCAGCTTTGCCCCTTTCTGTTTCCTCATTATCACTTTTCGCGGCCAACGCTCCTTTTATCACCTCAGAGAAGCTTCTCTGTCCCTTTTTCTTAGACAACTGGGCATAAATCTCATTTGATACGGATATTTGTCTCGCCATGATTATCATATGTATAATGTATGTATACATATATAAAGTTTCTTGTTTAGCGACTGTGTCCAATAATTCCACTAAAACCTAGGGGTTTTAATCCCTAGGTTCATACTAGTTTTGGCGACTAGTATGAAACAAAGTAGAAACTGGAAAATATATAATACACGGTTGGTTAATCGCGGCA
>JAKAWS010000009.1 GCA_021816885.1 Microcaldota archaeon | reverse complement strand
ATATTAGCGTTTTCATGACACGCAACTAGCATTCCACCTTTGTCGTGGGCTCTGCCCTTATATGCACCTTAAAATTTATATGCGTTTCCGCAGTACGCTCCGTCTTCCCATGAGGCGCTGGCCGCCTATTCTGTTCCTTTGCATCCCTGCACGGAAAAAAGGCTGGGCTTCTTCCAAAATAAACTGTTCGCTGTAGTATAATTGGATGAGAAGGATTTTTTCGCTTTCGGTTGAAAACATTAGCGGAAGGCTATAAAAGCTTTCATATGCAAGGATGCAAGCAAACGTGTTGTGAGTGAATGGCCCAAACCAAAAAGTTATCCAATGGTCTAATTGCAGGCATTGCTGTTGTCATTGTCATAGTCGTCTTAGTTGCCATTCTGCACCATACTTCCTCTCCAGCTACAGCTTCAACAACAGCAAATCCGGCTGTGAACTCGTCCATACCAATGCACAACCAATCGGCGACAATTAAAGCCACTACAACAATTTCAGTGACCTCATCCATAATACAGCAAAATCAATCCACCACAACCAATCATACAACAGCTTCCCCGATAAGCGTCATCGCAAACATCACTGTTGGCTTGGGCCCCTACTTCGCAACCTACGATTCTGGCAATGGTTACATCTACGTTCCAGATCCAGGCTCCGACACGATCTCCGTGATCTCCGGCACCTCCGTGGTAAGCAATGTCACTGTCACTGCCGGATACAGTGTGCTCAGGTCCGCAACCTACGATTCCGGCAATGGCTATGTCTACGTTCCGGATCCGGGCTCCAACACGACTGTCTCTGTGATCTCTGGCACATCTGTGGTAGGCAATGTCACTGTCGGATACTCTCCACTATTTGCAACCTATGATCCCGGCAATGGTTACATCTACGTTCCGGATCAGGGCTCCAATACAGTCTCCGTGATATCAGGTACCTCTGTGGTAGGCACTATCGCTGTCGGTTCAAATCCATACTCCGCAACCTACGATTCTGGCAATGGTTACATATATGTTACGAATTACGGCTCCAACACAGTCTCCGTGATATCCGGCACCTCCGTGGTAGGCAATGTCACTGTAGGATACTCTCCGCTTTCTGCAACCTACGATTCTGGCAATGGTTACATATACGTTACGAATTATGGCTCCAACACAGTCTCCGTGATATCCGGCACATCCGTGGTAGGTAATGTCACTGTCGGATACTTTCCACAGTTTGCAACCTACGATTCTGGCAATGGTTACATATATGTTACGAATTACGGCTCCGGTACGGTCTCTGTGATATCCGGCACATCCGTGGTAGGTAATGTCACTGTTACTGTCGGATACAGTGTGCTCAGGTACGCAACCTACGATCCCGGCAACGGCTACGTCTACGTTCCGAATCAGTACTCTGGCCAAGTCGCAGTGATATCCGGCACGTCCGTGGTAGGCACTGTTACCGACAAATCCTCTCCAGAGTCCGCAACCTACGATCCCGGCAACGGCTACGTCTATGTTGTGAATCTTAACCCCGGCCATTTCGGCACGATTTTCGTCCTCGGTAGTTAGGACTTTGATAGGTTTCGTTAGCCGTAACATTTTACGTTAATGAGCCATAATTGCTGTCTGGTATGGCAAGACAACAGTCCATGAGATAGCATTCCAGCAAACAATAAAAGTCTCGCCAGTGATAGAAGCATGAACCGCACCGGACAAGAGCGAGATGATAAAATGATCGGAAAACAAGATGTGGGGCAGTATATTGTAGATAACCTATCTGCCGTATGTTGTACGTGTTGAACTTCAATGCTGCCCGGTAATCGGAGGGCAAAACAAACATTCTGCCTAACGAATGGTCGTTTGAAATGCGACTTTGATGTCATCGATGATCGCATTTTGTTATAAGATAGTAGCAGACCGTTATGAGATTATGTCCAACTGCCGAAATTTGACTAAACCGATTACGTTTGCGTATTGGTAATCAGAAGCAACATTTTTATTTCTCTTCTTCTAAATAACATTGCCGGTTATATGACTGACTTGAATCGTGAATTTGCACGTGCATACAAAGCTTCTAAGCAGAGGCAGGACGAATTCGCTGAGATTTCTAAGCGGGTAAAGTTCATAACACGTATTGCTAACAAGTATGTTGCCAGACGAGTCAGCCTCTTGGATGTTTGCTGCGGAAACGGTATGCTGGTTAAATCCCTTGAGAGGGGATATGCCTGCGTTGGCATAGACATCGATGCCGCCGCGATAAGGAACGCCTCAAAAACAGCGAAGGGGGTAGAGTTTTACGTGGCGGACATGCTTGACATGCATTTGGACAGAACGTTTGACATCCTGACATGTTTCGATGCGATAGACCATGGCGATGAACTGCGTCGGAATATCGGGAAAATCCTAAAGGATTTTTACTTTCACCTTAACAAAGGCGGAACTTTAATATTCAGTGCGCCTATGTCATTGGAGCTATGGGAGAACGAGCAGTCCTCCGCTACTACCTTTGCACATAAAGGAAAGAGATGGGCGTATCTGTACAGGAGACATATAGGGACTGACGGAAGCTTCCGCTATGACAAAATTATAGTCTCGATAGACGGGGATAGGATCAGGCATGATTTCCGGAGCTTTTCTTACAAGGTCGCAGAGCCGTTGCTCAAGGCGAGCAGGATATCCAGCATTGCTGAGAAAGTGGGTTTCAAGGTACATGTCTATGCTGGTTTATCGGGCAGAAGATGGACCGCGTCTTCCACAGAAGGGCCGGTGTTCGTGTGCACGAAGTGACCTGACACCTAACGACATGCCTACCTAAATTTACAAGATTTAGCCACAGAAAGCCCACGACATTCATTCGTGGGATGAATGTGGATATATTAGACAGAATAATAAGTATATAAATTAGATGCAATATATAATACCAAGGGAAATCAAATGGAATATTCACACAATCGCACATCTGTAACAATGATAAACTACCACATTGTATTCTGCCCACGATACAGGCGTTCATTGCTTGTTGGTGTGATAAAGAAGCGTCTTGAAGAAATTATGCGGAATGTTGCTTTAGAGAATGGATGGAAAATTATTGCAAAGGAAGTCATGCCAGACCATGTTCATCTCTTTATTTCTGCTGATGTGAGGACACGACCAGAAATAGTTGTAAAACGATTCAAAGGCAGGAGTTCGAGGTATCTACGAAAGGAATATCCTGAACTTCTGAAGATGCCAACACTTTGGACACGTTCCTACTTCCTTTCAACTTCAGGTAACATTTCAAATTCAACTATTGTAAAATACATAAATCAACAATGGGATAATGTATGATTCTAACCTTCAAAGTTAAACACAACAGGAATTTCTCTGTAGAGCTACGCAAAGCAAAACAGATTGCAGAGTTCGTTCTAACTCATAAAACCCGTTCTTCGAAGGACGTCAAACAATTCGGTTTGAAGTCTGCTATCGCTAATCAAATCCTACGAAAGTATGGCAATAACAAAACCATTCAGAATGTCAACCGAATCAAATTGACCGTACCTTCACAGAGTATTCAATCAAAGAAAGACCAGAAAACGATTGAGATTCCATGTCTACACCTTAAGATGCAATATAACTTCAGAAACGACTACGAAAAGATAAACCAGATTGAACTTGACAATGAATACGCTTATGTTTCAGTCAGCATAAAAGAACAGGAGAAGATAACGCCAAAGGCATGGATTGGTGTTGATAGAAATACGACGGGACACGTCGCAGTTATAGGGAATCCAACTACAGGAAAGGTATGGAAACTTGGAAAGGAAGCATTGCACATCCATCACAAATATAAATCTATCAGAAAAGATTTGCAAAAGAAGATCAAACTGCGACTTATTAAGAAGATAAAGAACAGAGAATCAAGAATCATAAGAGACCTAAATCACAAGATTGCAAAGGAAATCGTCAATATTGCAATCATCAACAATGCAGGAATCAAACTTGAACAACTTGATGGAATCAGAAACAATAAGAAACATACAAGAAAATTCAACTATAGCCTTCACAGTTGGTCATTCCACCAGTTGCAGAACTTCGTAGAATACAAGGCAAAATTATTCGGAATCCCACTAACCTATGTCGAACCTAAATACACGTCACAGGACTGTTCAAGGTGTAGAGACAGAGGGATTAGAACGGAAAAGAAATTCGTGTGCCAGTCATGTGGACACGTTGACCATGCAGACGCAAATGCATCATTCAATATTGCTTTGCGTCAACCAATAAACAGCAACATAGGTCAATTGAATAAAGACAGGGATTTATTCAAGGGCAACACTGATACGCCCAGAGGCGAAATACTATGAATGATAGGAACGCCGAAACTTCAATGTTCTTCGTCAGGAGAACCCCATCACTTTTAGTGGTGAGAGTATGTCAGGTAGACCAAACTGACTTGGCGCCTACTTGGTGATATGAGCTTGGTTGGAGCTGCCGTCCAGCCATACATGTGTATCCTTTTGCAATTTGAGACGAATTTATGCTGGTGTGTGTTGAGAAGAAATCATTTTGGGATGTTATAGTACTGCCTGGGCGTATGCCGTTGAGATGTTCTCCGCCTCTGTGCAACCTTCCAATCTCTTTGCCGAACGAAGTGCGGCTCTTGTCTCTGTCCCTTTCGAAGCTATTATTATGTTGTTGCCCGGCACTGTCAACGGTATCACTCTTGTGCATGAGCCAAACTCCGCCTCTATCTCGGAAATGAACGGTTCTAACATCTGACTCAGCTTATGCGATATCGCGAAGTTGACTGCAAATATTCCGCCGTTCACGAGCTTCGACCTTGCGCATGACACAAACTTTCGCGACAGGAATTTTTCCGGCATGGAGTCGTCGATGTACGGATCGGAGATTATGATACTATAGGTATTGTCGGTCTTGTTGAGGTATTCGTATCCGTCTGCAGCAATTATCTTGGCACGCAACTCTCTCTGCAAGAACTTTTTGGATATCTCGATGATGTCCCTGTCCACCTCTACTGCGTCTATCGATGCATTTGGATACATACTTTCTATCTGGTATGGTATTGTTCCGCCGCCCAGTCCAAGAATCAGGATCTTAGGCTCTCTGAATATTGACGGGAGAGGCAGGAAGTAGTCCCAGTAGCTGTTCGTGTATATACTTCCGTTCTTTATCGTGGAGAAAGTAATGCCATTATACATTAGCACCCGGATTTGGTTAGGTGGCCTTCCTTTTTCTATTACCTTTATCACAGAGCCTTCTCTTCTTGTCTCCGCAATCGTCCTATTTCCGAATATCCCTGATATCCTCGAACCTATATCCATCTTACCACGGTACGTCTTTCAGTTTCAGAAGATGCGCGCCTATGTTGGTAAGGAGGTGCATCACCCCAGTCAATATTATTATGAAGATGAGCCCGTATGTATCCGGTAGATGACCTAACGGGTATGCTAGAATCAGTGCGAAGATAAAGAAACCATACTGGTCCATTATAGGGAATGGCCTGCCTGGCTTGAGCTCTATCCTTCTCTTTATGAAGCTGCCGATCAGGTCTCCCAGTATCGTCCCTATTCCCAACAGCACAGCTATCGCAAGCATGTATTTGAAGAATGGGTATTCAGCCAGTCCAATGACAATAGCTCCGAGCATCATGAACGCCGTTCCCCTGAAGGTCTTGTTGTTGCCGAATATTCTTTTCTTTCCAATCTTCCTGTGCATGTCCAGCGGCGCACCGCCGCCGAATATGACCGGCGCGCCGTTGGCTATGTATGCCGGAAGTATGTACAGCAAAGGATATGCGAACGTATCGAAAAGGAATGACACCGAAGCACATAGAATTCTTGTAAAAAGGGTATATAAACCTGTGCAGCAAATACAAATCATGCTGCATATGCTTCACAAAGGAGAGATAAAACAGGCGATAATAATACGCTCCGACCTTGAGATGAGCAAGGGAAAGGCGGTCGCGCAGGGTGCGCATGCCTCGCTCATGGGCTTTTTCGAGGCAGAACGTGCTGACAGAAATGTTACAAAGAAATGGCTTGAGCAGGGCGAGAAAAAGATAGTGTTGAAGACAGAGAGCGAAGAATCCCTGATAAAATTGTACAACGCCTTCAAGTATAAAAAGGTGCCATGTGCGCTTGTCACAGATGCAGGGCTGACTGAATTGCCTCCCGGTACAAAGACGGCGCTCGGCGTGGGACCGTGGATGAGTGAGGAACTGGATGATATAACAGGGCGACTGAAACTTTTTTGAGGACGTACCATCCTTTGCTGTGCCAGCCCTCTGTTTGGGCTTCGACTGGCTTTTGAATCAGGCAACCTGTTTCTCCAATCTCTTCTCTTTGGATATCTTTGATCGGTCTTCCTTGCCCCGGAATGCTGACATGGCCATGGCAAGCACTAACATCGCTGTCGCTGTTATGAACGCCGCATGCAGCCCATTCATGAAAGTAAGATCTACGCTCTTCGAGAGCCCGCCTATGGTCGTTCCCATGAATATTGACAGCGCATCCACCCTTGGAATCGATGTTGATATCGCTGTAAGCGCAATGACAAAGCTTAGCACCATCCCAACATTACCAAACATCCTGTTTATGCCTGATGCCATTCCATACTTATCATGTGGTGCATTTGCCATTATCGCGCTTATGTTGGGCGGAAAGAACATTCCGGTCCCTATTCCAGTAAATACGGTTATCAGTGCTACGTAATATAACGGAGAATACGGTCCCAACAACGTTATGTACAAGATATAACCTATTAAGGCGATGAACAGTCCTGCCGTGGCAGGTAGCCTTGACCCAATCCTATCCGAAATCCGTCCCATCCTCGGTCCGACTATCGCTCCTAATATGTATCCAGGAAGCAGGTAAATGCTCGCCGTGAAAGGGTTGAGTCCTCTTACTCCCTGTAGGTACAAAATCAGGATAAACAGCACTGCAAAGCTTGCAGTGAATTGTAGCATACTGGCAATTACAGAGAAACTGAATATCCTATTCTTGAAGATCTTCAGGTCGATGATACCGAATGTTATCCTGCGCTCGCGCACAGCAAACGCAGTGAAGAAGAGAATTGATACGGCCAATAGCAATGCGCTCTCTATGTCGAAGCCAGTGTATATCGCATAGACTGCCATTATTGTCAGTATGAAAAGGCCTATTCCAAGAAGTATGGATCCGAGTATGTCGAACCTCTCCTTTATCCTCTCTTTTACATCGTTCAGCCTCTTTATGCTGATAGGCAGAAGCACTATACCTATCGGGACGTTTATGAGGAAGATGAGCCTCCAGTTGATTGTCGTGAGGATGCCTCCGAGGAATATTCCCATGATGGAGCCAAGGTTCCATCCAAGCGACGTGAATCCGAATGCCCGGCCGCGCTCGTGCGGCTCGAAATTGTCTGATACTACTGCTGTGCTGGATGTTCCTACCAGTGCTCCCCCAACCGCTTGCAGAGCCCTGAACCCTATGAGAGAGATTATGTCAGGGGCGAGCCCACACAGCGCAGAACCTATGATGAAGATTGCTATCCCGTAATTATACATTTTGGCCCGGCCGTACTTGTCGCCGAGTTTTCCGACTTGGGTGGATAGCAGAGTTATGACCAATATATATGCCATTATTATCCAGATGGAAGTGGCTACGCCTGCATGCAAGCTAGAGTCTATAGTCGGAAGCGCCAGTATGACTATGGTAATGTCTATAGCAGACATCAGCACGCCGATTACCAGCACGGCAAGTATCTCGTTTTTCCTGGTTTCTGAAGAGAGCATAGACTAAACCTCCCCTCTTATCCTGCATCACAGAATTTAAAGGTCTTGTGTGGCACATTGCGACGCAATGTATAATTTTCGGACACTATGTGAGGTAGGATGAGATTGGATACACTTGCAAGCTCCGCTTGCGCAATTTCCCAAATTCAGATTGACCAGAAGAAAAAACTGTGGTTGGTCGGCTTTGCCCGAGACCCAGGTTGAAACCGCTGAGTGAAGCGCCTTTGGTTAAACTCCTGTAAACTTATCTTCTATCAGTTTTGAGATTATATGTATAGCACAGATATGCGCCTCTTGTATTGTGGATGTCCTAGGGCTTGATACTGTTATGTCGCACATAGGGTCTGCCATCTCCATGAGCTTGCCTTTCTGACCAGTGAGGGTAACGAGTATGCACCCAATCTGTCTGGCTGATTCCATGGCCGCGATGACGTTCTTTGAGTTCCCGCTTGTGGAGATGCCCACGACTACATCTCCGCTGTTCGCGAGCGCCTCTACCTGCCTGGCAAACACCATCTCGTAAGAGTAATCGTTCGCTATTGCGGTAGTTATCGAGGAGTTTGTGGTAAGCGCGATTGCAGGCAGAGCCTTTCGCTCTGCCTCGAAGCGGCCAACAAGCTCGGCAACAAAGTGTTGGGAGTCTGCTGCGCTTCCTCCGTTCCCCATGCAGAGAATCTTTTTTCCGGACCTTAGGGCTTCAGTCATTACCTCTGCTACCCTGAGTATCTTATCCGAGGAAAGGGACTTGCGTGCGTTGTTCCCGTCCTCTATGTATGAATTTATATTGAATGCCTTGTCCATTCACTCAACCCTATTTCATTCACCATTATCTGTATTTATACCTTTCAGCAGGATACATCCCTACCACTTCACTAAAGTCCTTTACTGTTGTGCATAGTGCCTAGCCTGTCCGATTAGTGGAAGTCTCTGAGACGGGTATAAATATCTAAAAGTGCTAGATAAATAATGGGTAATGGTTATGGATATGAAAAAAACGGTTGCGGAAAAGGCCGGGAGCGACAGATTCGCCGATATATTCTGCAGTTTTGGGGAAAAATCCAAGGAGATAGACGCATTAGGGGCTAAGGGCACAGATAAGAAGATAGTACGAAAGCTCGTAAATGAGATGAACAAGGCACAGAGAGAGCTCTCTAAGCTGCAGAACAGGAGACTTAACTTTATGATTGACCTTTCCGGAAATGGTGGGGTGACTGTGTCCAAAGACGAATTGGACGAGGCGAGCCTTAGATACGCGCTTGCAAAGAAGCTTGTGGAGAAGGTGGAGATAGCATCTGGAAACGTTAGGCTTTTGTTGGACTGAGTGCGAACAGATCATGCGGGCATGGGGGGCCAGGAGAACTGATACTGTGAACTTGTAAGGTCTGCCGCCCTATAGATTACATGATCTTTGGGTACTTTGTTAAACACAGGTAGTATGATAGATTTTGGTTTCTTTGAAAAGCGTAATGCCTTCTATGCCTTGGTATTATTATCTGTGCCTTCTGCCTTGTTTGTTTTTCCTTAACGCAAGCGACACGGCCGCAATTGCCGCAACTATGACTATCGCAGCAGCTATTGCGCCTATGTTGTATTTTGTTGCCTGTGTGGAAGTTGGCTGGGAAGGCTGCTGCGGTATGCTGCTCTGGTTCGCATATAATAGAATGACAGGGTCTGAACCGAGTCCGAAACTCACTGTACAGGCACTCTTGTCTACAGTGTAATTATTGAGCGCTACCGGCTGCCCATTCACCAGCAGATATGGGACTATGCCTGCTGCAGAGCAGTTGTATGGTATGGTAACATTCAAAGTGACGGTAGAATTGGAGCTGAAGTTTATCGATATTCCCTCAACGAACTTGTGGTTCGGCATTTTTGGCGGGCTTATGGTATAATTAGAAATGTTGAACTTCAGGCTTGTCTGGTTCTGCGAGGTAGTAGAAAACTTCAGCACAGCGCCGAGGTTGCTGAAATTCAGGTTGAATGGATGATTGCCGGACACGAACGTAGTGCCGGTGTACGTCCTGTTTGATCGGCCGGTTATTACTGGCTGCTGAGGCACAGTAGTCGTGGCTACGGTTGTCGCTCTTGTTGTGATCGTTGTCGGCGGAATTGTTGTCTGCGGTATCCCTGCTCCGCCACCTCCACTAAGCCCTTTGTTGTTGGTGTTGTTGCTTGCCTTTGTTATCGAGTAGCTGTATATTGATGTGCGTGGTATGTAGTTCCCGTTGCCAAGAGTTGTAAACTCTATGCTGTAAGTGCCGATAGCGTTGGAACCGGTATAGTTGATTACGCTGTTTGTGCTGCCCACTAGGTTCCCGTTCACATATAGGTTTCCAATTATCTGTCCGCCTATGGATGATATCGAGGCGGTCGTTACGCACGATGAACCATTAGCAGTATAACTCGCGCAGCTCTTGTTGAAGCTCATTTGCGGTATCCCTTTTGTTATCGTGTAATACAGGAAAGAGGTATTTTCGGCATAAGATGGTGTTGGATTGTTATAGAACTTGAATAAGTATGTGCCTGCTGCGCCCGGCGCGTTGTAAGTAGTTAAATTGTCTGTTGAGGACGTTGAGCTCACGAGCAGGTAGTTTCCGCCGTTCAACGACATGTAAATGTTGCCTATGGCGTTATCGGATGATATCGACGCTGTTACTGTGGCGTTGGTGTTGTTGTATACTGTAGGGAACTTCCCCGAAATGGAGGTCTTGGCGGCCTGCGCTGATATTACGAAGCTTTCGACTGTGTTGGCTGCGGAATAGTTTTCATTACCTATTGTAGAGAATTTGAGGTTATATGTTCCTACAGATACTGCATTTACGGTTGTGGTCTGATTAGTGTTTATTCCGTTGTAAGTTGCTATTATGTTTCCATTTAAGGTGAGTAATCCTGCAAGTTTTTGCAGCGTGTTGAATATTCCGTAGTTAACGGTCAACTCATTTCCTGTGTAAATGAAGGACGGTATGCTCGTAAGGTCTATTGTTGGTGTTGCCTTGAATATGGTAATGTTTGCTGCCACGCTGGTACCGGTGTAGTTCTGGGTTGGGAAGCCGGCAAGCGAGAAATTATATGTTCCGGCGGAAGCGCCGGTTACCCCAGAGCCTTCCCCGGCTGATACCTGCGCGAGACTGTCATTTGCAAAGGTGATGAACCCATAGTATGAATTGGGCTGCATCGTTATGCCTTGAGGATCGCCAGAATACGCTATGTTACCTATGCTTTTCATCGTGCTTGTATCTATTATTGTAATGTTTTCGCTCCCGCCACCGAAATCAGTAACATATAGGAATCTTCCCCCTTGTCCGAGTGATAGGTAGAGCGGTTGAATCATACCTCTAGCCGATATCCTGCCATAGTTTTGACCAGTCGTAGTGTTAAGCAGGTCTATTGATCCAATAGAATTGGAGCCGCCTGCGCCGTTCGCCACATACAGAGTGTTGCCATTAGGCGATATTGCAAGACCGTGTGGGGATGCTGAATGATTGGTACTGATCATAGATGGGGTGATTGTGAGTATTATGTTGCCGGTAGAAAGGTTGACCTTTGATATTGTGTTGTTGTTACTATTAGTTACAAAGGCATACTTGCCGTTTGGCGTTATGGCGATTGAAATCGGGTCGTTGAAGCCTTTTATGGTTCTCAGATTCGGCCTCCCGTCGTCGAAATTGTTCGTATCATTTGCCACAGCGAACTGGCTTATCGTATTGTTGTGACCGTTAAGCGCGTAGGCTAGCGTCCCGTTTGGACTGAACGCTATGCCATCTATTCCATTGAAGAACCCTATGCCATTGAATATCCCAAAAAAGCTTACGCTAGATGATATATTTGAGATATTGTATATCCAAAGCTTTGTATTTCCATCTGGGATATACAGCTGTGTGCCGTTAGGCGAAATGGCAATCTGCGATAGGCTTGCGCCTTCATTCTGGGCTCTGGCTATTATGTTGCCGGTCGGAGGCACATTAAAGCCTAAACGGGAATGCAATATTAGCGAAAGGGTTTGTTGCGTGTTTATTCCGTTAAATCCGTAGTAGTATGCTATACCTGTGTTGTTGTATGTGAATGAAGAGGATGGCTGCGTCGATATGTATATAGGCGGTGCTCCCTTCCCTATGCTGAAAGAGTTTGAGGAATCAACAGTCACTGCAGGAGATGCGCTGTCCGTAAGCACTACATTGGCTTGGTATAATCCAGAGGCAAGGGTCGGAAGGCTGTATGAACGCGATTCTATCGTATTGGCAAGATCGTTTGACGCGCTGAACTCAAGTACGCCGTTGCTTGAATATACATCCAGAGTGAATGAATATGGGGCGATCCCGTTTACTGCGCTTACCGTGATTATCGGCGCATTTGGATATGTCACAGATGCTGAGGACAGGGACTCTATCGCATCCGGGCCCGGAGTTATTATGAAGTTTGAATCAGAAGAGGCATTTGTCTCGTGTCCTGCAGCGCTGGAATCTGAGTCTGTTGCGTTTAGGTAGTATTGACCAGGCGCAAGTTTGTTGCTAGCTATCGAATCTGCTATAATAACATAAGGGGAACCCGTTTGGGTGTATGTAAATCCGGAAAGTTTTGTGTGGGAGGATGCGTTGTATATGTTGATTGTGCAGATATCCGTAGGGGTACCGCCTGCACAGAGTGCATTTGCGCTGAACGGCTGGCCCTGCTCTATGGAGTTGGAGCTTAAGGTTATAACTGGTGACTTGAGAGTGTTACTTACACTCAGCGCTAGGTTTACTGAATTGAAACTGAAACTGGGCCCCGTTCCTCCGCTGTTTGTCCTTTCGTCGGTTCCTTCTAGTTTGTAAGTGTATATACCTGCAACCTTCGGTGCGTTGAACGATAGACTGCTAGAGCTATCAGGTGATGGTAGGTTAATGGTATTGCTGACTTGTGTGTTGTTTGATGTCGAGTACGCGGCGACTGTAAACGGACCGATGCCGTCGTGAACAACAAACCCGACATTTACCTGTTGACCTACATCGACAGCGTCCGGGAAGTTCTGCGATATCGTAGCTGGAGCGACCACGGTTACCGCGACAGGTTGTAAACTTGACACCGTTTGCGGTGAATCGTAAGAACTGTCAAGAACCGAAGCACAGTAATAGTATTTGTCTGGAGTATTAGGAGCTGTTACAGAAAAAGTCACGTGAGAGTTGGTTATTCCAGATAATCCTGTTGCGGGAATCGTATCGGCCGCGCAGGATGTTGAGGTGCCATACGTGATTGACACTGTAAATGGAGGTACGCCGGACGGGACACTACTGGAATTATACCATGAAACTGCAAAAACGAGCGTGTTTGATGTGTATATCTCTGATGGAGTCACCGAAAGGCTGTTGAATGTAAGTGTAGGATATATATTAAATGTCTTATCTACTGTTACTGTGCCGCCGCCGCTTGTGTTCTGCGCCGATATGCTTATAGTATAAGGGGTGTTGGCATTATCGAAAGTAAGCCCGGGACCTCCTAGGTTGTTTATACCGCAAGGTAAGAAGCCGCTAGAACCCAGACTGAATAAGTTGATAGGGGATGTGGATGCAGATGTTATACTATTGAAATCACAGTAATTGGTATTAGAAGCACCTGCGGAAGCTATAACCGTAGATGAGTATATGTAGTCCCCGGAGCCGCCTGTTGCCAGGACATTGAATGGTATGCTGGATATGGCCCCTTGATCCACAGTTATGTTTGATGCAGAAGGGGTTACAGACAACACTATCGTGGAATAGGAGATGTTTGCTCCTGCCAAAAACAGAAATATTATGCCGAACGCAGCTACAGCCGCAAAACGCTTTGGATCCATATTCTTACCTGAGAATTCGTTGGTTTGATTGTGCAACTTACCAGCCATTTTTTTAGTAGCGACAGAGCAGATTAAGTATACTTTAGTATAGTTAGATAGTATTCGTTTAGAAGGGTTTATAATACCTTTCTCCGGGATTGAGAATCGCCGCGATAGGCTAGCTAGTTAGTGCTGGCCGTGCCTCCTGGGCGGCCTTCCTTTGGCTATGCTTAGTATAGGGCACTGCGCTCCCTCTATCTTCATTCCTGCTGTGGTTAGGCGATATGCCCTGAAAGTCGGCTTTCCTTCTATTGCCACCCTGCTTACAAGTTTTTCCTTTGTCAGCTCCTTCAGCACTATGGAAAGCATTCTGGGATTCAAGCCAGTGATGCGGCTTATCGTATTGTAGTTGGCTGTCTTGCCGTCAATCTTTCCCAGTATGCTGATTATCGCCATACGCCAGTTCAGCCTCACTATCCCCATAAGACTGTCTTCATCTAGCCCGTACTTCTCGGTAATGATCTGAACCGGGCATTCTTCCGGCTTTCTCGTCTTCCTGTTCGTCTCTTACACCCTTTTCTTTGGATTTTTGCAAGGGAAAGCTTAACAACTTTTTCGGTCTTTGCAGTACTAGGTATACTGCGATGCTTTTTATAGTCTGGTTTTGATATGCTTTTATGGAAAGACCTGAACCTACTGTGATTGTCCTCTTGATCGTAATAGTGGCAATTGTAATCGGATCATTAATAATCTATAATGGCGGGAAGGGTGCGCAGTCAGCCAAGAGTTTGAGTTCGAATTCCGTGTCTGCAAGCAATACTGTCACAACCGTGCCAGCAAACACCACAACGGTACTCCGAAATGGGCCGAATGTCTCTATGGTGGATTGTGGTCCAGGGAAGTACTGCTTGAACAGGGCACAGCTTTCCTCGCTTATAAGCGAGAACGGGACGTACAATGCTATATACTCTAATCGCACAACAGATTACTTAGGGACGAACGTGAGCAATATTTTCTTCTACTATCCCACGACATACGAGTACAATGCCAAGATCTTGGCTCTTGGCAACATGATAGGGATAAGGAGGCTGACAGGAAAGATGTATACCGTCTCCTACATGACCGATGCTAATTTCTCTTTCGGTCTTAAATCTTTCGGGGCGGAGATCGTTGGAAGGCTGAATTCCTCGGCAGCGAGCGACTATTCCATACTTATGAACGAGAGCGCTGGCCAGTTCGCTGGAGGGAGGCAAGGGGTGTACAACATAACGAACATTACTGAAGGAGGGATGCGTTATTCGTATGTTAGCTATACTGCGCCGGCCAACGCGTCCGGAATAGCGGCGATAGACTATACTGGTTTCATAGGATATAAGGGCAACACAATAGTGATTTTTTGGGACATCGGCAGCGATATAGGATCGCAGTTAGCAAATTATATCCTCGACGATGTAGAGTAGTTGTTTTTGTCTTTTTTAGAAAAGACGGAGAGGAATAAAGCATATCAGACTACTGTCCGTGTGATGGGAATATTGCTGTAAGAGCCCTGAGAGGTAATCGAAACCTCGACCTTCTGCTTTATGTTTGCCTATACCATGCAGACGCTCTACCACTGAGCTACCAGGGCGCAATCATCTATGCCATCAATATTTATTTAAGCGTGTTCCATATAACTGTGTGTGGTAGATGGGCAGCTTACCGAAAGGAGGAAGCTCTCCCCGTGCAGAGCGCATGATGGCTTAAGGCCTAATTCGGAACAGAAACGATACCTGGACTGTGCATAAAGCGATGACTTATACGAGCGCACAGGAAGGGATGAAACGGCCGATGTTTGTGCTGTGAGCATGCAAGGCATAATGCCGCTCAGACGAATGCTGCCATAACAGAAGGGAGGCTACGTTCTACCACACACCTATGTCAGTTTAGCTTCCCTGCACTATGAACTGACCCGTAAAAGAAACATTATTGTTGCTTTGGCATACTGTGCTATCCTGAAGGTAAGGCAAGGGTGCACAGTAGTTCGCATATATCGTATAATAACCTGCATATATGCTTCCAACCTTTGCGCTCAGCGGAACATCTGCTATGCATCTGATTGTATTGCCCTGTGTCGATCTGCTGGGGGCACAGCTTCCACTTACGCTTCTCTTGTTGTCGATTGTTGCCACGAAGCTGCTTATATTCACTATTCCTGGCTGGGCATTTGAGAGGAATATGAAAACTGATGAGTTGGATGTGGTGCTGTTCGGCGCGTAGAGTATATCGCTGCACTTGAAACCTCCGTAAGAATGGCAGCCTGGCGGGTATATCGTTAAAGGAAGATTCGAGAAGATTAAGAGTACTGCAAGCACCGACCCTATGATAAGCAGTACAAAGCCGTATACCGAGACAAACTCGACTGCACTCTGCGCCATGAAAGACATAATTAGCTTTCTTTGCATACCTATAAAAAGTTAGTGAGTGGGTGAATGGGCAAAGCGACGCATGTTAGGCACGGCAGGTCCACGCGCCAAGCAATGCTAAGCCAAGTCTTCCTGATAAACAAGAACATCGCAAGGAAAGAGGCGATGTTCGCAAAAGGGAAGAGGGTCATAGAGCTCGGCACAGGCAAAGGTATCTTGACCGAAGAACTCTCAAAGGTGGCAAGTTCTGTGCTCTCTATCGAGATAGACAGAGAGCTCTCGGCCCGCGCATCATTAGCCAAGAATCGCCCAAATCTAAAGATAATAAATGCAGATTTCTTCGATACTGAAATATCCAGATACGACTTCGATATCTTTGTGTCTAACATCCCATATTCTCTGTCAAAGGAGATAATACTTTGGCTGTCTAAGAGCAGGATGCCGGCATTACTATGCGTGCAGAAGGAATTCGCAGAAAAGCTCACGGCGGAGCCGGGAACCCCAAAATATACTTCAATAAGCGCCATATCGAATCTCTCCTTTTCTGTCAGAAAGGTAATGGCAGTACCAAGACAGATGTTCAGACCTGTGCCAAAGGTAGATTCTATCCTTATATATCTCGAGCCGCGAGAAGACGCCCCATCTCAAGAGATACTCGCGATTGTCGCGCTCTTAATGGCGCACAGGAAAAATCTGCTCAAGAAAGCCGTCTATTATGTGGCAAAACAGCATACTCGGAATCCGCATTCTGCAAAAGCCATACAATCAAAGATGAATATTGCGGATGCTAGGGTTTTTGACCTTACTCTAGAACAGATATCAGCCACTGCAACAAAGCTCCATGTACTTTTCTTGCAGAGCTCTCACAAGGAATAAATATGTATATAACTCCTAATATATGGGATAGAATTGGCTGAAAGATTTCTTATTGCTGCGCTTGTTGCATTTGTTATGGCGATAGGGTTTGGCTCCATGCTTCTAGTCACGTCGGCTTCTCCTCTATCATCAAATACACTTGCGCAAACAGTTTATCAGCCATCCCTTAGTCAATGTCTGAACTTCTATGCTGTCGGTGGGTGCTTTGGCTATGTAACTGAAATTGTCACGACAACATTTTCTGATGCTGGAAACGGAAAGGTGCAGGGTATTAGCTCGGCACCGCTGCTCCCAAACATGAATTTTATACCCTTCTCAGAGGTGCCTCTCACAAGCAATATAGGCCAATACAATCTTGTGAACACACCATACCTATTGACCTGCCCAAATGCACCAAACCCAAGCGACCCATACGAATATCTGACCTCCTCTAACGACATAGCCGGAAACAGATGCATAGCCAATCTGCTGCCCCTTATAACAATTATAGGGTATAGTTCAATATCTAAATGGACCATGCTGACTGTTGTGAGCACGTCCTTCTCTCCGTCAGTCAAGAACCCTGTAAGCTCCTATCTAGGGAATTTAGGCTTCTCCAACGAGCTGAACAACTCCGGCAACCTCTTCATATCTGCCAACCAGAACACCAATTCATATGCATTTCAGGAGCCGCCAGCAACAAACCAGAGCGCAGTATGGGACTGGTACGCCAAATATGCGAATCTAGCCTCATCGAGTCCGGTTTCTCTCTCGTATACCGGGACAGCAAATCTGCTGAGGCCGGCTGCCGGACTGGGCTTTTGTATATACTCCTATTCATACACGGTTGCAAGCTCGGCCACATTCAGGAACGCTGCAATACCTGTTCCGGTAAGCTTGACATCTACAGGTGCGCCGAGCCAATATCAGGATGTCTCTCTATTGCCGCAAATATTCTATGATGCAAACATACCTGTGCTCTCGTCAAGCCTCAGTTCAAGCTCCGAGTATCTGACCCTAAACCACAGCATATACAATCCGTCGAACTGGGCGACCCCGAACACGCTCGAGCCGTTCAATCTCAGCACAGGCACCACGTTGCTCGCAAACGTAAGTACATATCATAGCGGCTCTTGGTTCTGTTTGGGCTTCTGCAGCTCTACAACTTATAGCCTAGCAAGACTGTCCGCAAATACCCTGTCATTTATATCTCCGAACACGCCTGTAACCTACAATAAAACTTTCAAGATGGGCCTCCTTGCCTCGTTTGAAAGCAATACATCCAATCCGGGATACAATATACAGATAATCGACCCATCATTCATATCAGTAAGCCCCAACAACAAAATTTACGTGCTTAATTTCACAAGCCACTGCGGGTTCGCGCACGCCTGCTTCTTTTCGCATCGTCAATACTCTACCATCCTATTCAACATCAGCGCGATACCCAGCGGGGACTATAATCTTTCCCCTGCCACTGCCCATCCCATCGGCATCAATAGTCAGAGTGCCTTCGACAATTACTGGCACGCCTATTGGTCAAACTATCTCCAATTATTTACCGCGAACTTCTACATAACCGGAATATGCGACTTGTCATCAGCTGTATCTCCATGCTACGGCAGCCACATACCAGTACTCGGCAATGCTCAAATAATGCAAGGAACAGATCCGACAGGGATAGCAACAGATTATCAGGGCGATGTGTTCATTACCGGGACAGTTTCGGCCTCCGGTTGGACTGATATAAGCTGTTGGTTCGGAAGCATATTCAGCAACGGATGCCCGCAGACATTCCAGATAGCAGCCTTGTATTCGAACAAGCAATCAAAGTTTGCGACTATCAATATTCCAATAAACCCGCGCGACATCGCCGCCTCTCCAAACGGAAAATACATATACATCTCTGCACCAAACAGCGGGAACATAGTGGTCATCGATGGGAATACCCTGCAACCAGCTGGCAACATAAACCTAGCTTATCCATCCCTAGACATTTCACAATACCTGGCGAAGGACGGTGGCCCGTTCAATAGCAGCCGAATAAAGAGCTATTATGCAGGAAGTTCATCTGTACTGGATACTGCGGCCAATCATCATCCAATGGCCATATCGGAATACGACGGTCTTCTGTATGTTGTTGACAATTGGACATTTTCGGTCAATGGCGGCCAATCCAGCATACTTATGCTGAGGGCGTTTTCGTACAACGGAGCAGAAGTGCCGATAGACTCAAGAACCATTCCAGATATATACGGAAACACTCTAACAGTAAATCAGTTTACGACTGGAGCCGTTTCTTATAATTATCCGCCGTACGGATGGCCTCTATCGGCGAACGTGAGCCTTGCAAAACCAAATTCCGCACCTCCTCCGCCTCCCATTACTCCAATAATCTACCAAATCCCAAGATCCAATGCAAGTACATACCAGGGTTCCTTTTATTCCAGTATATCATACTGTGCATACGAATGCACTTACAGCCCATCCCAGATGACCTCCTCTAACACATTCGGCTATCTTCCAATTGGCCCATTTATAAAGGCCATCGGAAACACCAATCCCACGAGTGCCATAGAAAACTTTGGATTCACGACCGACTATAACGATACAAGCTATCTTATAGCGCATACTGGCAGCAATGCGTATACGTTGCTTGTAGAGCTCAGGCCTAACATACAGAATTATACAAGGGTATCCTTCGCGCAAAATGCGTCATATATCTGCATGATAAACACTACTGCGCCGCAAAGCACATGCCTCCAGAATGTACAATCCCTAACCGCCCTACATCCGCCACTGATTCTTGTCCCAAGCGCATTTGACTTCGCGGAGAACCAAGGCTCCCCTCAAAGGTTCCTGAGCATTCCGAACTCGTTCGCTGCCTCGTTCCCATTCGGGATAAACTCAGGCGCGTTCCAAAATTCCGCAAATTCCATAAAGAATAACGGGATAAGCCAGACTTTTAATTATAATACGATAACCAACGGAGAAAACCAAGGGAGTTCCGTTCCAGTCATCTCAAACGCGATTACGACATATATAAGAAGCCAGATAAACGGGGTCTTCGATTTCCCTTACACGGTAAACATACAGAAAAAGACCACTTTCCAGCAGAAGTCCGCCCAATTCTACGGTTCAATTGGCATCTGCCTGCCACTGGTTCCGATATGGGCACAGAACTCCAACGGCCAGCAGAACTATTATCTCATATCAAAGCAGCATGCTTCAAGCTCAACCTCAAACATACCGATAGAGGGCGGTCAATCATACCTAGTCTTTAATACTACCAAGGACACGTTCCAAGCGAACATGTCTGATGCTGGGCTGATAATAAACCCCAACATCGCCACGATACTGCTCACTAACAGACATATCGGCGAGTTCTATGCGAACATCAGCGTCGAAAAGGCATTTAATCTTCCTGCCCCTCTCACAGTAAACGCTATACATTTCTACTCGTACAACACACAGGGCTTTGACCAGATAGATACATTCGGAATACAGCCAGCATTTGTAGAAGAGAGTCTCTCAAGCACAGGCTCGAATACGTTAGGTGTAGCCTGTTCGTTCTGCTTCCTTCCAAATTACTATTACAGTGCCCCCAAAAGTGGACTTTTTACCGGTAATGCGATACTCACATCCACCTCCGGGCTGAACACGCAGAACATGACTGTATTCCAGCTCTTCAAGAAGCTTTCATATTTCAATAGCGAGGACCTTAACCTTCTGAACAATAGCCATATCTTAGGCTATGATCGATTGGTGTTCACATACGCCGACGCGTTCAACAATATCGTTGCAGTCCCGATGGATGCGGACCTAGCAAATATAACCACGATAGCAATGAATGTGACTCCAGTGGTCAGTGCAGCCAATCCCAATGAAACTACAGTACAGATATCAGGTTCAGCAGGCTATCACTCCGGCCTTCTTAATAGCTATTATCCCGTCCCTGCTTCCAGTCAGATATACCTGTATTACGGAGAAAATATCAATTACTTCAATACATCGAACACTCCGACATCCAATCCAGCGGGCTATTTCAAGCATGCAGAACAATGCACATTCTCTGCGTCCCAATCGTCCTCCGTATGCCAGTATGCCAATCCGTTAGCCAGTGCGACCCAAGGTGCTGGGGGTTCCACCGCATACCTGGAAGAGGCCGCTTATCAAGAGTATAGCCCAAGCTTCGACTCGACAGGCAACTGCCGTAAACTTTCTACCTCGCTGCTTACGATGCCCCCAACCCCGAACTGCAACATATACGGCAATTTCGGCCTTCCCGCTACTGGCTACTCGCTGAACGGGAAGCCTCAAATATGCGAAGCAACATCATCATCCGGGAACGGTCTACTCACATCGCAGATAGGTCTCATAGGCATAGCTAAGGCAAACGCGCAAGGTCAATTCAGCTACAGTTTCCAAGCATGCGGAGTAGGCCCGCAGAAGATCATGGCTGTATGGTATGGTTATCCTCCGCCAGAGCCGATAAGGGTGACCGAACCGCCATTGTCAAGTTCTGTAAACTTTGCAGGAACAACGCAGAACAGTGTGACAACCAATCAATACAACTATTACTATGCGCCGAATTCGACAGTTTCATCAGTATACATAGGTAGCTACCTGCTTAGCTACGGGAACATAAGCATAATCCTAATCGGTGCGATTGGTGCCATCATAGCGGTATTATTTATCCTGGGAAATAAAGCTTATCTGAGAAAACCGGGATAATATGCTGCAGACCATATTACTGAGCTTCAACGCTGTTTCTGCGCTCATACCGGTAATGTTGATAGGCGCATTGATACTTGCGGCGGCCGGCCTGAGTAGGGGCAAAAATCTATTCACAATATTTTCGCTCGGAGTGATTTTCGGCGCCACCAAGGGGATTGGCGGGGGAAGCGTAGGCAAAGGATTAAAAAAGCGCAAGCCAAGCGAAATAAAACCACGAAGAGGTCGAGAGACGTTGGGAATCTTGGGGGGGTTTCCTAAGAAAGGACCGGACGGCAAACGGAAGTACGGCGGAGTAGTCGGCGCAGCACTCACGTTAAAACAAGAAATACGCAATTCCAATCAGTTAAAAGAGCCAATAAAACTAGGTCAAAGAAGTCCATTATTCATTGGCACTGCAGCCAAAACTGCAGGCACGGCAGCGACGATTGGCGCAGGGTACGCTGTAGCATCTAAAGCAAAGAAAAACAAAGGCGCCCGTCAGCCTCTGTTTCCGCCGGCACCCATAAGCCAGGCGAGTCCGGCCGGAAGGAAGGCAGCTAAAACAGCTTTAAAAATCGCAGGCTGGAGTTCGGAACGTAAAGTGACAGTCGCTGCAAGTCCATTCACAACCCCAACGATGCTGGCGGCGCTGAGTAAGGATAAAGATAATCGGGTCAGAGCGATAGTCGCTGAAAACCCGCACACAGATGTATGGACACTGGAAGCAATGAGAAATGACATCCATAATCCTGTCAAGCGTGGGCTCGCTCGTAATCCAAACACTCACTTTAGGACGCTTGTGGCACTGAGTAGGGATAAAGATGATTTGGTCAGAGAGAATGTCGCTAGAAACCCGCACACGGATGTATGGACGCTGGGGGCAATGAGAAATGATACAAATTTAATAATTGCAGGGGCAGCAGCTAAGACGCTGGCAGAACTGCGTAATAATCAAGAGAGTCAGACCCAGACTGCGCCGCCAAAAATAAAGTTCCAGAGCCCATTATTTGCAAGGCACAACCAGATAAAAAGAGTCACGGACGTCATAGAAAGGGCCCGGGCGCAAAAAGCCGGAAACATAACAATAGACAATGCAATAAGTGCCCTTTCCGTAACGGCAGCCAACGCAAAAAGAGATGCACTGGCAAAAGGGCTGACAGACCGGGCGAAACAGATAGATGAGCAACATGAAACAGATATAGCGATACTCCAAGGCGCAAAGGGAAAATCGAACTCAAACGTGCCAAAAACTCTTAATGGCGTTCATGAACAGTTAGAGCGCTTCAGCCGAAGTTCTAAGCAGCTATCAGCCGGATACAGGAAACTCTCCGAATCCACCCGTGCTTCGAAGCATTCGGACGCAGTCAAAGCTGCCACTGAAATATCAAACAGTATAGACAAGGTTTCCGAAATTGGTTTAAATTTGAAGATACTAGATAAAGCCGACACACTTGACCTAAAGCGGCACATGCTCGGGAATATAAACCAGATAAAGCATCCAATTGCCAGGCTCGCAGCCAAGAACATCGCCCTAAAGAGGGGAGTCAAAATCAACGCTAAGTAATATCAGAGAATCCTCTTGACTACCTCGCCAGCTATTTCATCTCCCGCCGACTCTTCCGGAGATACTGTCTTGTAGATTCCGACAGTTTCCATGTGCCCTGCATTTGAGCTGTCTCCCAGTCTGGAGATTATGTGTACGTCCTTGTTCGCCGATTTTGCAGCTATTCCTATCATGATGTTCTGCAGGTCGCTCTCAGAGCATATTACCACACTCTTTGCGCTCTTTACTCCTGCATCATAAAACGTCTCTATCGAATCCGGTTCTTTTATGATAGCCAGAATTCCGTCTCTGATGAGCCCCTCCGCCACCTTCTCCTTATCTGTTATGACGACAAACCTATGGCCGGCGCCTTTAAGCCCCCCTATCAACTCCATTGCGAATTGGTTATACGGAGTGACAATCACATGGCCCCTTAGTCTCTTTATCTTACCGGCTATTATCCTGCCACTGATATCTATCTCCTTCAAGAAGCCAAAGGTCACTCCTGCCAGCCAGACTGCAAGAAGCACAAAGACCAACACGTCCATAACGCTTGCCCCGAACACCAAGGGACTGGAAGCATAAGATACCGGCAACGTGTAATATGTCACGTCCAGTGACGAGAGCACATTCCACACGATGGCGTTCTCCAATGGCACTCCTGCATATATCGTAAATATCAGCGCAATTGCGAAGAACATCACCGAAATCGTTATTATGGGGGAAAATCTGTTTACCATAAGATCACTGTCCAAGCAAGGCGTTTCCTATCCTATCCCCAGTAGTCACTTCAGGTATAACGCAGAAGTCCGCTCCTACATAACCCATATTGTCTTTTGCCTGTTCGTTCTCTCCGCTTGATATCACTCTTATCTGGCTGTTGAGACCGCGCACCGCCATTATCCCTATGGTATTTTCAAAATCGTCACTGATTGTGAATATTATGGTGTTTGCCTTCGCGCATCCAGCCTCTTCAAGTGCCTTCTTATCTGTGAAGTCTCCGAACACATAGTCATAGCCTTTTGAAATAAATATCTCCCGCTTGTTCGTATCCTTGTCCAAAACCACAAACTCAATGCGGCGCGAAGCGAGGGCGTCGCAGATCTTCTCGCCGAGCCCTCCATATCCGCAGACAATTACCATCCTCCTATAGTGCCTAATCCTAAATTTTATTATTTTGTCCCTTATGTTTATGCTCGATATGAATTCGACTACTCCGGCAAGCGCAAAACCTATGACGACAATTTTTATCAACCCATCGGCTATGAGCACCGGTAGAAGTATATCGAACCTTATGCCTGATGTAATGGCATACGAGTAGACAACTCTGGATATATCTATGCCGACTACGTCAAACAATACTGTTATGACAAAATACGCTGCGTCGTTGTAGTCTATCTGTGGTATTATCTCCTTGACCAGGACGGTGGATAACACGAATGCCAAAAGCACGAAGACCAGTAGGATTACTAAGTATCTGAAGTTTATGTCTCCGATAATATCGTGCTCTGCGGCTTTCAAGGACTCAACCTTTTGCCAGTTCGCCGAGTATCTCGTCAACTGCGCTCCTTAGTGCATTCACTATGAAGTTAGCGCCGGCCTCCCTGAACTTATCTATGACCATATCATCCCTGGTCCTAGTGCATATAAACAACTCTCTATTGAGCTTTCTAGCAGTTATCACGACAAAGAGGTTCTTCGCATCGTTATCCATAGCCGCGACCAAGCCCTTTGCCTTGTCTATATCGGCAGAAAGCAGCATCTTCTCGGATGTTGCATCTCCGGTCATCAGCTTATATCCGAGCTCATCCACAAGCTCTTTTATCTCTGGATTGCTGTCTATTATGACAAATTGGATATTGTGCTCTTTAAGGATGGCAGCGACCTTTCTTCCGACCCGACCCAAACCGCATATTATGATGTGGCCTTCCATCCTGCGAACACCACTAACCATTATATGCCAAAGTTTAAAGCAACGCAGTGCGGACCGAATCGACATCCTTTTCTATCTGAAGGATAGGGGCTTTCTGCTACTAATCCCGTAATTTGTCTGGGTTAACCGTAGCTATAGCACCGTTTAATTTTTGGGTTAGCTTCTCATCAGCGGTCACAAGCACGGCGTTTTTTTTCATTGCAAAGAACACATAAGAAGCGTCATAGAACGATATCCTTAACTTTGCACCTAAATTAATTACCTCCTCCATATAGCCAGAGGTGCCAACAACCTCTATATTAGCAAAAACCTTCTCTGCAATCTCCGCCATTTCTTTCTTCTGGACCGCGCCAAGTCTCTTATGGAGATAGAACTCTTTCCATAATATGTTGCCATATTCGTACTTTGCCAAGTAAATTGTAAAGCCGTCAGCGAAATAGCCATACTCTTTTCTGGATATCAAGGAGTATATAGCAGAAGAATCAAAGATATAAGTCATCTCGAATCCCTGTCTTCTCTAACATCCTTGGCAATCTGTTTGTCTGGCACTTCAACCCATTTCCCTTTATATGCAGTGGCTCTTTTCTGGAGTTTTAATAGCTCGTGTCTTCGTATTTCCATATCAATGCCCTCTCTGGCTGCGTCAGATGGCTTAATGCCAAGTTCGCGCATTCTGCTCTTAATCTCTTTTGGAATCCGTATTGATATTATTGTGGCCTCTTTCATGCTATCACGTAATACATTATGTATTATAGAACGTAATATATTTATATCTTTGCTTGGAGCGTTGTTTGGGGATAACCCAGTCTAAATTCAAGTCGCTATGCAGAATTGCCGAGAAGAAGTTAACTGTTTATAGCTCCAGCCAGATTCGAACTGGCGTTTACGGCTCCAGAGGCCGCCGTCCTTTTTTGGTTGCCTCTCAGCAATGACCACTAGACGATGGAGCTATAAATCACTTTAGTAGACACCTTTTATAAGCATTTCTCCGCATACTGTGTTATGTACGTGCGCCCAAACATATCAACGAAGCGAGAGCTCCGCGACATAATCGTTGCCGACATAATACTCACTATAGCTATCGCATTCACGCTCAGCGGTGGAATCGAACAGCTTGGGGGAAACGGCGCTCTCAGCAAGTTCATTCTTCTTATACCGATATCCTTTGTTGGAGTCAGCCTTAGCTTCGTTCTTCACGAGCTGATGCACAAGTTTGTAGCGCAGAAATACGGTGCAATCGCCGGTTTCCAAAGCAGCACTAATGGTCTTATGATAACACTGCTTACAGGACTTTTTGGATTCCTGATCGGAATTCCTGGAGCGACTGTAATATACACAAACAAATTTACCAAAAAGGAGAATGGGGTAGTGTCTCTCGCCGGACCGCTTACAAACTTCGTGGTTTTTGCCGTGTTCCTTGCAATCTTATACACGGTCAACCCAACCGGATATCTGCTCAGCATGGTAAGCGTTGTGTTATTCATAAGCATAATACTTGCTTTTTTCAACATGTTGCCGATATACCCGCTGGACGGCAGCAAGGTGCTTGCCTGGAATCCTCCGATATATATACTGACTATGGGCGTGATATTCGTGCTTACTGTATTGTTCACAGGCATCTCGCTAATCGACATACTGATAATCTTCATCATTGCCCTTTTCTTCTCGATGTTCTACAGGAACATACTGTAAACAGCGAAAACTGAATTTATAAGTAGCTAGATCACATGCGTCGCCTATTCCTGCATTCTTGCATCTCTTTCGAATCTTTTCTGCTGGACTAATAAGGGTGAAAACAAGCGGCATGCCTTTGTCTGCGGGAGATGTAATGCCAATTTCCTATTAGAAACCACTATAGAAAGGTATATAAAAATAGATAAAGATATAGTCCTTATGGAGCATAGCTGGGCGATCGAAAGCGGTTCTATTGCGAATGACAAATGCGCAAACACTGTGCATTTCATAGCCCTTCTGGTAAAATTGTGTGGTGCTGTTGGCTGAGAATGTTGTATTGGGTAAGACAACCATCGACTCTATGCTGGAGTACATAAACGCCAACGGCAAGAGCAATGTAAATACGATTGCCACAGTCCTCGGCACATATTCTGGAATAATAGAGGATTGGGCTAAGATACTTGAATCTGGCGGCCTGGTAAAGATAACAAATGAGCTTGGACAAATGTTCGTGGCGCCCGTCAGCGCATCTCCTGCCCAGCACGTTGCAGCTACAGAGCTCATAAGTATACAAAAGGCGAAGATATCTCAGAGCTCAGAGTACCAGCGCCTCAGAGAGGAGCAGCTAAAAACGAAGTTAGAAGAGCTCTACAAGGAGGTACAGGTGCTCGACAAGGAGTTCATGCGCAAGTTTCCTGCACTTCACAAATCACTGGCCGACTTAGACCGCATGTTTGGAAAAGCGACCCGGATGGAAAAAAGAATAAACGAGATACAAAAGAAGGCCGAATCAGAGAAGAAAAGCGTAATAACCAAGTTCGACTACGAATATAAGAGGCTAGGGGACATCTCCGCTAAGTCAGTTGACATACAGAAGATAACTGAATTGGCGGAAGACGCTAAAAGGTTCGGGAATGTCATAGAAGATCTTAAGACAAACAAGAGGAAGGAGCTGGAGGCGATAAGGAAAGACATAGATGACCAGGTCAGATTACTTAAAAAAACGCTGGACGAGGCGGAGCGGGAGATAGACGCAGAGATAAAGAGGGCATCCGACAGCGTAAAGATAGAGCTGCAGAACCTGAACGAGTGGAATACGATAGCCAAAAGCGCAAGCCAGAATCTCCCCAAGACGATAAGCGAAGAGAAAGCGGCACTGAAGAGGATGGATGAGTTAAAGGTCAGAGTGGAATCAGACTACAATTCTATAGAAAAGTCGTTGAACCAACTAGCCAGCGACTACGTGCACAAAGCCCAACCCCTTTTTGATTCAATAGAGCAGATGAGCCAAAAACTCTCAGTTAGCGGCGGCGCAGGCCGCGCGATTATAGCTGCAAACCAGTCTATCGCAGAAGCAAAGAAAGAGCTAAGCGCGGTCCAGAAAGATATCAGCTCCCTTGAGCGCGGCATAAAGAACGTAAACGCCTCTCCGTCAACGAGCATCGGAAAGCAGAACGGGATGACCCTATTGGGAAAGCTAGAGATAAAAAGCAACGAACTAAAAAGCAGACTGGACAAGATAAACGGCATCGTAGATAATGCATCAAGCATACTTTCATCAGCAAAGCTGAGAGACGAGGTCAAAAAAGAGGGATAAGATGGCAGCAGATATCGGCAAAGTTTTCAAGGAATATTCGTTAGACGTTAATGGAATGGCCGCACAGATAAAGATCTATTTCAAGAAGGACGAATTCGTGCCTGTGTATGAGATTGACTTTGAAGGAGTGCCAAACGCCACAAGACTCCTTCTCATGTCATTCAGGGTAAATCTTGTCTCCATAGTCCCCATCGACCCATCAAGGATTGACGACCGCGAATATCTCAAGGAGCTGAACATCCGGTACGTGCAGGCCAGTGAGCTGCTGATAGACAAAAATCTTCCCGGCACAGATCCTGAGCTGAAGAGGTTTCTGATATCTTACATAATCAACATGATGCTCGGGCTCGGGGAACTCGAAGTTCCCATAGCCGATAGCGACCTTGAAGAGATTGCGGTAAACGGCTCCAAGTCGGAGATATGGGTATTCCACAAAAAGGTCGGCTGGGCGAAGACCAATATCCGACCCCTCAGCGAAAACATGATATACGATCAAGCTCAGCAGATAGGCAGGAAGGTCGGAAGAGAACTGAACAACCTTTCTCCTCTTATGGATGCCGAGCTGACAGACGGCTCACGGGTTAACGCAACTCTGTTTCCGATATCACAGGTGGGCAACACCATAACAATAAGAAAATTCGAGAAGAATCCATGGACTATGCCTGCGCTCATAAAAGCAAAATCGCTTACCACCGACGTGGCGGCACTGATATGGATGTGCATAGAGAACGAGATAAGCCTATTGATTTCTGGAGGAACAGCCAGCGGAAAGACGAGCTTCCTAAACGCAATCAGCATATTCTTCCCTGCAAGCAGGAGGATAATATCTATAGAGGAGACCCGGGAACTCACGCTGCCAAAGTTCTACCAGTGGGTGCCGATGTTGACCAGACAGCCTAACCCGGAGGGAAAGGGAGCGATAGACTTGTACCAGCTCATGATAAACGCCCTCAGGCAGAGGCCAGACATAGTGATAGTTGGCGAGGTAAGGACCAAAGAAGACGCAGAGACGCTCTTCGAAGCCATACATACGGGCCACTCCGTGTATGCAACGCTCCACGCCGACAATGTCAACGACACTATAGTCAGGATGACAAACCCGCCGATAAACTCTCCGAAAGTCATGATGAATGCATTGGGATGCATAGTCTCGTTGATACGGCACAGGACGAAGAACATACGAAGGGTATTGGAATTTGGCGAGATTCTCGATTCGGGCGACGCGAACGTACTGTACAAATGGGACTACCTGCACGATGTTATCATCCAGAACAAGGAGATGACGAAGCTTTCCGACACGCTCATGCTGTACGCGGGCGCGACTAAGGAAGAGATAAACAAGATAATAGAGGACCACAAGATAATACTGGAGTGGATGGTTAACAAGAACATAGTAGACGTAAACGACGCGGGCTTCGTAGTGTCGCAGTACTATAAGGACAAAGAGAAGGTCATCGGCATGGCGAAAAGCAATATTGATTTCGATTACAAGAACTTCTGATGATAGATATGGAAAACGAGGGCGACGGTGTCGGCATGGAGGCTCATGGCTATGCAGAGCTCTCAAAGTCGATACTGGAGATAGAGAAAGAAATCCCTCAAAACGAGTACGAGGTAGAGATAGACATCTCGCAGTTGATAGACAAGGAACTAGAAAAGCCCGAACAGAGGAGCTACAAGGATGTGCTTAGTCTCCTTGCCAAGGAAGGAGTTACCCAATCCTCGAAACGGCAAGAATATCGGAACAAGCAGAGTGAGATACATATAAATCCGGGCGAGATAGACACAAAAAATCTAATACTTCCGGGCTTATCTTTGACAGAGCAGATAGCAGAACTCGAGAGAATCAGCTCGGCAATAGCGCAGAAGGTGCTGGACCAAAGGCACATTTCGATAGTGGCGCAAGAGGCTTATGGATTGAAGTCTGTAGCAGCTCTTCAGGAAAAAGATGTTGCAGACCAGGCGCTCATAAGTTTCAGGGACAAGCTGCTTGATGATATAATAAGGACGATAGGTTTGGTGGATGTTTGAGAAGAAGCCAAAGGTGATCAAGGTCGGTGGAAAGGACGTAGTGCTCCAGCCTAAGCCAGGGTTCTCGCTGTTCAAGAGAGGACCGAAGAAGGCGCCTGCAGCAGTTCTCTCCCCATTCTCTGCCAAAGGGCAGCCCGAAGGCACTATTCCAACGCCAAATATCTCAATGCCAAAGCAGCTGCCGCAGCAAGCTCAACCGCAATCACCTTCTGTCCAACAGCCTTCCCAGCAAGTTCCTCAAGCAGCTTCGGCTCCTGTCGTGACAGCTGCCCCGCACCCTAAGACTTTATCAACAACAATAAACAGGCCGGCGTACAAAAGCGGATTCGTCTCGAAGTATGTAGCTAAGACGCTTTCCAAGCATAAGGAGCTTCCAGGGATATTGACATCGCAGAACGTGCCGGGCACTCCGGCTTCGTTCATAAAGCGGATGCTCTTCTCTGCAGCCGTTGTGGCACTGATGATAGCGGCCGCCGCGATCATACTTTTCATCAGGCTGGGACAGCCGGCCATAATCTCGGCACTGATCGGACTCGTCTTGGGTTTCGTCTTCTTCAGGATGGCATTCAGCACATTCCTGAACTACCCCAGCAACAAAAGGAAGAAGAGCGAGAAAGGGGTAGAGAGGGACATACTCTTCGCTGCACGGGACCTTATCATATCGCTGAGGTCTGGCATGCCATTATACAACGCCATGGCATCCGTAAGCACAGGATATGGGGATGCAAGCATACAGTTTAGGAAAATAATAGAGCTGGTGCAACTCGGCGCACCGCTAGAGGATGCGATAGACAAGCAGATAAGCGATACGAAGAGCCCATCGTTCAGGAGATTGATGATACAGGCATCTGTCAGCGTAAGGGCAGGAGCGGACGTGGTAGCGTCTTTGCAGACAGTGCTAGATGATCTACAGCAGGAAAGGATGATAGAGCTTAGAAGATATGGACAGAAGCTCAATGCGATAGCTATGTTCTATATGCTTTTCGGGGTCATACTGCCCAGTATGGGTCTGGCCGTAGGCACAATTCTGACCACTTTCATATCTTTATTCCAGATAACTCCCCAGATACTGTTCAGTGCGCTCATAGGGATAGGGTTCCTGCAGATTGTCTTCCTCAAGCTCATAACGAGCTCGAGACCAGTATTCAGTATGTGATATTATGGCAATAAATTTCGAAAGGCTTGTATCAAGAAGGGTCGGAAAGATGCTACAGGACACTCTAGACCTCTCGGGGTCGCAGATGAGCCTGAACACTCTTCTTTCATACATGATAATCGGGTTCTTTGTGATAGCGATAGCAGGGCTTGGAGTCATGTTCCTAGCCTTAAAATTGCCACTTTTCGAATCTTTCCCATTGAGCTTAGTGTCAGGGCTGGTATACATAATGGTCCTATACGGAGTGCTTAACTACAAGTTGGACAAGCGCGCTGACAAAATGGAGAGCATCCTGCCGGAATATTTCCAGCTGGTAGCTGCGAACCTAAGAAGCGGGATGTCAATAGACAGATCGATGCTGATAGCGGCCAGACCTGAATTCACACCATTCGCAGAAGACGTGCAAAGGATGAACAACAGGCTGTTCAGCGGAGAGAGCTTCGATGTGACACTACACAAACTTGCTGCGAGCTACAGGTCTAATACACTCACAAGGTCGGTACGACTGATCTCAGAAGCGTACCGGTTTGGGGGAAAGATGGCCGACTTGATGGAGCAGATATCAAAGGATATAAGAAGCCAGCAGATAGTGCAGAAGGAGATAGCCGGCCAGCTTTTCATGTACAGCATATTTATCGCCTTCGCAGGGCTGGTCGCAGCGCCGGTGCTATATGGGCTGACGGGTGAGATGATAAAGATAACAGATACTGTGTGGTCAGGCATACTTGCGAGCAATCCGGGAGGGCTCCCATCTACCGGTTCATCATTCCTAAAGCCGCAGCCGCCTGTTATAACCATAGCACAGTACCATCTCTTCTCATATCTCGCGATAATCATAATAACAGGGTTCGCAGCGCTCATCATGGCAGCGATAAACTCGGGCAAGCCGGTGCGTGGGATAAGGCTCATACCGGTATTCATACTCATAGGGATTGGGGTATTCCTTGTTGTCGGAGCCGTAGTGGCAGGCCTGTTCGGAAGCATAGGTGCGGCTTAGCTCTAACATTCCAGAGTTGCGGGGTTTGCAAAAGTTTGTAAACAAATTTATTGCCCTGCAATTTATGAAACTGTGTAAAATTCTGCGCCATAATCCTTTAAATACCTTACAATCGGTATTCGATTATTAGGTGTACTGATGAGCGATAACGAGAAGATATCTGCAGCCAGCATAGGTATACAGCTGGAGAAGAACCTTGAAGCTGAGGAACTTGACATACACAGCGAGGGCACCAGAAAGGCGCTCAATAACATCATGCCCACACAAGCCGACACAGAGTCTCTGACAATAGATCCTGTCATTGCTCCGTATCACCGAACAGTGGAGGAGATAGAGGCGATGCCGGTCATCGAGAAGACGAAGACCGTATGCCCGGAATGCAAGCTCATAGTTGACGGATCTATATACAAGGACGCAGACAACGTGATGATACGGAAGTACTGCCCGGAGCACGGCTGGACGATTGAAAAGTACTGGGAAGATTACGACATGTACATGAAGATGAGGAGGTACAATTATTTTGGGAGAGGATTCGACAACCCAAACTATATAACAGAGACAAAGGGAGCCAACTGCCCGTTCGACTGCGGAATGTGCGAGCGCCACAAATCGCACACGGGGCTTGCTAATGTAGTCGTCACAAACAGGTGCCATCTGAGCTGTTGGTACTGTTTCTTCTATGCGAAGGAAGGCGAATCGATATATGAGCCTAGCCTGGCTGAGCTTGACAAGATATTCTACAATCTAAGAAGTCAGAAGCCGATCCCTGCAAATGCGCTACAGATAACTGGCGGAGAGCCGATGATGCATCCGCGCATAATCGAGATAATAGAACATGCCAAGAAAGCAGGCTTTGACCAGATACAATTGAACACGACCGGCATAATAATAGGTAATAACCCAGAACTCGCCATGCAAGTCAAGTATGCAGGGGCAGGAGTCTTATACATGAGCTGTGATGGGGTAAGCAAGCGCGCAAATCCAAAGAACCACTGGGAAGTGCCTCTCGCTTTCGAGGCCTCCAGAAAGGCAAACCTTGGGATAGTGCTTGTACCTACAGTAATAAGGGGAGTGAATGAACACGAAATGGGAGCACTCATCAACCTTGCGCTTAACAACACGGATGTTGTAAGAGCTATCAATTTCCAGCCGGTCTCGCTTGTAGGCAGAATGCCCTCAAGGCTTAGGGAGAAACAGAGAATAACTATTCCCGGAGCGATTAAGCTCATAGAGGAGCAGACAAACAGCGTAATATCAAAGGACGATTGGTTCTCCGTTCCTTATATAGGCGGAATAAACCGGTTCATAGAGGCGCTTACAGGAGAATACAAGTACGACATGTCCATACACTTCGCATGCGGCGCAGGCACATACCTATTTGTGGATAGCGACAAGAAGATTGTCCCTATAACAAGGTTCGTAGATGCCGAAGGTCTGATAGAGCATCTTCAGACAGCTATATATGAGATGGAGGGAAAGAACAGGCTGGCAAGAAAGGCGATAGCGCTGAAGACACTCTTAGGCTTCAGGAGGTATGTCGACAAGAAGAACCAGCCAAAGTCAGTGAACTTCACAAAGATGCTGACAAGCCTCATAGTAAAGCACAACTTTTCATCCATGGGCTCATTCCAGCTTAAGACTCTCTTCTTGGGGATGATGCACTTCCAGGATGAGTACATATACGATATACACAGAGTCGAGAAATGCGACATACACTACGCTATGCCGGACGGAGAAGTACTGCCTTTCTGTACGTTCAATGTGTTCCCAGAGGTGTACAGAGACAAGGTGCAGAGGCAGTACAGCATACCAGCAAAGGAGTGGCAGTCCACACACAACGATTGGAGTTATCCTTCAGACAAATACATAAGGAATGTGAAGGAGCTGGAGGCGAAGCCTGAATACATAAAGACATACAGGAACATGACAGATTATCTATCGCTTCCAGTAAATGGTGGCAAGCCAATGCCGGACTTCCAGAAGATAACAAATAGCTAAACGGAGATAAAAATGGACAAGACAAGTAAGGGCGCTCCTCAGAAGAGCGCGTATCAAGTGGATCTTCAAGCGACAGCCAACTTCACAGAGGAGCAGATAAAGAACCAGTTTGTGATGGAGGACGGGAACCCGATTAGAGTGCCTTACAAAACTATACGCCAGGTGGTATTTACGAATGTGAAGCACACAGGAGAGTTTGTTGATCCTGAGCATGCTGCCCGCCTGCAGTACAGACTGATGCTGAAAGACGCGGTGCTGAAGGCGCGTGTGCATTATATACGCAACAAGATACTTGTGATATACAATCCAGCTGATGCCGACAATCTAAAGGAAAAGGTAAGCCTCGAGGAGATAAAGGCGTTCCTGACAATTGAGAGTAGAATCGAGATAGACGAGAATTCGATAAAGGATGAGCCCTACGATTATTACACAAACTTCTACAAATACGCTTTTGAGCCGCCGGCAATACGGGAACATCCGCCATATGGATACACAATCAAGGAGTGGAAGAAGATGAAGCCAGAGTGGGACAAGAAGAAAGAAGAATACTCAAGGAACAAAGCAATAAGGCAGGAGGAATTCCGCAGGAACTACCTGATCCAGCATCCAGATCTTGCAAAGGCGATGGGCATAGAGATAAGGCCCGAAGAGGCGAAGAAAAAGAAAGGCACAGAGAAGGGTTTCTGGTTCCACGGTGTCTGATGATCATTTTTTCTCGGACGGTACAAGTATCTCACAGCAGCTTACGGGTTCGTCTATCTTAAACTTTCTAAGGGTTTCTGGATGGAGCTCTCCAAACACGCCGATTCTGTTCGACTTATAGAACAGCGCACCGCATCTTCCTTTTATGAATGCAGGGTCGTCGAATCTGTCTATAGTGACCTCTTTGTAAAGGAGCCCTATTATCTGATCTATGGTCCCCCTTATCTCAGAGAGGTTGGCCTTCGAGTGTGATATGGCGATGCACACAGATTCCCATTCGACCGCTTCCCCATTTTTTACACCGAACGCTTTCCCATATTCGAAGAGCCGATGCGGCATTTGGTCGTTTGCGGAGGAGGCGAGGTTACTCAAAAGAGACGGCAAGAGCGAATCCCTGAGCATCTGGAAATTGCTGTTCTTGGAGTAATCGAGCATGACCAATCCTTCATCGCCATTCTTTTCCATTTTTCTCCCCATCTTGCTGAACTGGCTGTCTATGCTGCTCAGGTACTGATTGATCGCCTCATTGAATCCTGCGCCAACAAGCCTCATAGATACCTTCAGATATGTACTGTCGTCCCGAAGCGCCCCGTAAGGGCTGTTCTGGACACGCGCCGGTTTTATGTTTCCGTATCCGTAAGCTATAGCGACATCCTCGATTAGGTCGTTCATGTCAAACACATCGTTCCGGTATGGAGGTATGCCGACTTTGATGTTCTTTCCATCGGACAACGAGACATAGCCCATTCTAGCCAGGAGCCTACGTATATCTGTATTCTTTAGCCTTGTGCCTATGATTTCCGATGCGCTCTCTGCGTTTATCTTTTCATTCCTCCAAAGTCCGTGCGGCGTAAGCCTTGTTCCATTCCTATCTTTTATTCTGACGCTTCTTATCTCTCCTCCCATCTCCCTGAGCAGGCAGCCGAAAAGTTCAGCTGCATAAGCGACGCTGTGCGGCTCCCTGCCAGTAATATCCACAAATACGTCTGATGTTGCTGAAGTAACCATGGTTGCCCTAGAGTTTATTATTGGTATGAATGAGATTACCTTCTCCGAGTCGCGAAGCACAGGATATCCGTTCCTGCTTATAGTGTGTGCGTATTCTATTCCCTTCTGGTGCTTCTTTATTATCTCTTCGAAGCCCATGCTGCGATTCTGGCCGAGAGGAACAAAGCTTTCCTCAGATCCGGAATAATATCTTAAGCTGCCATTTATCTTCTTAGCATCATGTATTCCCACAGCTATCTTCGATCTTTTTCTGCCGAACGTTTCAGAGAGCTTCTCAGCGAAATCTATGAGATATTCGAGCTCGTTGTCCTCAAGGTCCAGGCCAAGTCCGACCACTCCTGATATGAACTCCCTGCCAAGAGGGGCAGCAGATGCATCTATCGAAAGGTAAGCGTCTCTCTTGTAAAAATAATCCGACTTGGACGCCTTCCTTCTCCCGGCATACATCTCCAGCGCCATGTTCAGAAGCCTAAAACTTAGCAGTTCAGGCCTGTCCGGGGTCACATCCACCTTCATTTTCTTTCCATCAGGCGTGGGCTCCAAGCCTATCTCGGTGATGAGTTTGCCCAGTTCTTTTTCGGTAATGTTGCGGACATCATCTATCTCAAATTCTATTATTGCCATCCCTACACCTCATTCCTCTCCCTGAGCCAAGAGATCTTGTTTGAGTATATTTCATTTATGTCATCAAGTTCCAGAAGGTTAAGCAGAAGCCTGTCAAGCCCGAGTCCCCATGCCAGCACCCGCTTCTTCGTGCCAAGCGCCTCGCATATCTCCCTCCTTATTATCCCTGCGCCGCCAAGCTCAACAAAATCATTATGCCTCTTGTCAAAGTAGAAAACTTCAAGGCTAGGCTCTGTAAACGGGAAGTAAGATGGCCTGATGCGTATTTGCCCGGCATCTCTCTCGAGCACCCTTCCGAAGAACTCTCTGAGTTCATAGATAAGATTGGAGAGGCTAAGCTCGTCTCCTATTATTATTCCTTCTGACTGGTAAAACTCCGCCAGATGTTTGTAATCTGGGCTCTCGTTTCTGAATACCCTTCCGGTAAAAAACCTCTTTACGGGATAAGAGCCGGAATCAAGGTTGCCCAGCTCCATTATCTCCCTAGCGCTTACAACAGTGTTATGCGTACGCAAGACATGCCTTTTGGATGTCTGATAGTCCCATTTGCCCTTCCAATTGGACTCATGCATGCGCTTTACCTGTCCGGCGACTTTTTTCTCCCTTATCTCGCGTTCCATCGGATTAGTGAGGAAGAAAGTATCGTGAGCGTCCCTGGCTGGATGATCTTGCGGTGTAAACAGGACATCGAAGTTCCAGAAAGCGGGATTCACAACAGGTCCGTCTGCTTCAGAGAACCCCATAGAGAGCCATGCCTCTTTGACACGATCGATGAAATCATGCATGGGATGCATGCGCCCAGGGTACAAACGCGCCGATGCCTTGATATCGTATTCCTCGAAATGTTTTCCCTTCCAGTTCCCAGTAAGGATTGTCTCTCTGTCAAGCTCCATTATGCGCTCCTTGACATCAATAACCAACGACCGGCCGTGCTCTGTGACCGATATCCTGTCTATCACGCTTTTCTCCTTGAGCTCACAGAGACCTCGCCCTTTCAGGATATCGAGCATTTTTCTGTCTGCATCGATGCTGCCCACCGCCACAGCATTCAGTGCATTTCTTAACGGATAGCCGGAGCCCAAGATTCTTTTTCCCTGTTCCGTCAGCCTCAATAGACTGTCTTCGATGACTATCCACCCGTTCTTTTTCGCCCACAGAAAACCTATCTTTTCGTTCTCTTTCACATCGGCAGGGCGCACCGCCTTTCCTTCGCGTTCTGCAATAAGAAGCATCTGTACAAATCTCTCTTCAGGAAAAGTATCAGTGTAAGAGAGACCTTCAGCCGTCAAGTGGAAAGCGCTATCCTGCCTCTTCATGTAAGTTACCGCTCCAAGTGCCTTAAGTTCCTCTACGTTCCACATGAGCTGGTCTACGTTCAAGCCGGTCGCCTTTTCGAGCTCATCAAGGCTAGAGCTCCCTTTCTTTTTGAGGTAAGAAAGTACCACCACGGAGTGCCTGTGCATATTCTCTCCTCAGTGCGAAGCCCTCATATATACATAGACGAGGAATGCGACTATCATCAGTATCGCCAATACATATGTGAATACCCCGAGCTCATGGTATATGTCAGAAAAGAAGCTTCCGACTTCGTTCTGAAGGCTCTGTTCCGTCTGATATGTGAGTTTGAAGTTTGCAAGAGGCTCTCCATCATTCCACGAGACCTTTGTGACATTCGCATAGCCATTTAGAACAAGCGAGGGCGGATAATCTGGCGTAGGGTATACGGAATCTATCCTAGCATTTTTTGGCAGCACTACAGTGAAAGTAGTGTCGTTGGGCAGCACCTCTCCGCTTGCAGCATGTTCAAAGTTGAGGACAGAAGGATTGAATGTGTAAAGGAATACTCTCGGGGCGATGTTCTTCACAGATGTGACATTCTTCACATAATATGACATGAGTAAGCCGGCAGTGTAATTCTCGGGCTGTTTTATTAGGGGCCCGGGAAAGAATTTGAATCCGTAGAGCCCGTACTCGGGATTGTCTATATACTGTACGAGATCCGGTCCTATAATTGATTGCCAGTCGCTTAGTGTCAGGTTGAGCGCGACTCTGTTTTTGTTATACTGTGAGTATGAATTGTTGCTTACGTAGACGTTTATTACCTCGTTGACCTGCGCTGTCGTATTGTTGCTATTAAGGACAACGGTCGTATTGATGTCCGTAACCCTGTAAGACGCTGCGGCAGTATGCAGAAGCAGCAGTGCCAAAAGCGCCAACATCGCCAGCGCGCCTATCCTTCGCATGAGTGCATATCTCAATAAAGGAATAAATAACTTTTGTTGGAGAAGAAGCGATTATGGCGTTGTATACCCGTTCTCCCAGTTGGAGGTGAAGGTCACACCCGTAGGAACGCCGTTGTTGCCGTTTCCGGAATAATCATTGGCGTTACCGTTCAGCGGCCACCAGCCAGCTAAGTTCTGCAGGTCAATCGGTGCTCCACCGATACCTTCGGCATAGAGAGATTGCATTTCACTTGCTGAGAGGGAGGTATTGTAGATTTGGATGTTTGCTATTTGACCTGCGAAACTCTCAGATGGGATGCCGCCGTTGCACATCACCCACCCGATGGCGCCTGAGTTAGATATTGTAGGCGGGCCTCCATTCGGCACCGCAGTTTCGCTGTAGTTGTCGATCTCTCCAATTATTATGTTTGCGTTTTGCGAATAGCTTAATGCTACGAAGTACCACTTGCCATCTTGCAGTTGGTTTACATTAAGAGGGTGGATATTGTAAATAAACGTGTCACCCGATGAACATTCGTGCAGGAACAGCGTATTATTTCCAGCCACCTCAAATCCAGCAGAGAGACCTAATGTAACTATCCCTTCTGTCGGTTTGCCTGAATTTATCCACGCAGTATAGGTTATAGCGCCTATGTTTCCAAGAGGCATAGAAGCTGGTCTCGATATCGTTATGAGTGGAGAGTTGCTAGTTGACAAATGCGCGACGAACTGTGGTATCTCGTTGGTGGTGCATGTCGGTCCAACCGCAGAAACGAACAGGTTGCTGCCCGGCCCGTTCGGCCTTAGTATCTGGCAGCTTCCCGGACTTGCCTTCGGGGAGAACGTATATGGGTTGAAGAGGTTGAGGGAGAAGAACGCTACCAGTACTATCGCGATGATGAGTATCGCCC